>DASUIJ010000022.1:0-4005 GCA_036279815.1 Phenylobacterium sp.
GCCGCCCTGTACCGCCTGGTGGCGCTGCACGGGTGGGACGACATGATCTACACCCACATCTCGGCCCGGATCCCCGGACCGGATCACCACTTCCTGATCAATCCCTACGGCATGTTCTTCGAGGAGATCACCGCCTCGTCGCTGGTGAAGATCGACCTCGACGGCAACATCCTCCAGGACACGCCCTATTTCATCAATCCGGCGGGCTTCACGATCCACTCGGCGATCCACAGCGCCCGCGAGGACGCCAAGTTCGTCATGCACCTGCACTCCGACCAGGGCGTCGCCGTGGCCGCCCAGAAGGAAGGCCTGCTGCCGATCTCGCAACATGCCCTGATCGTCCTGCCCCGGCTGGCCTATCACGACTATGAGGGGATCGCGCTCAATCTCGACGAGCGTGAGCGGCTGGTGGCCGATATCGGCGACAAGACGCTGATGTTGCTGCGTAATCACGGCACGCTCTCCGTCGGCGAGACCGCCGGCGACTGCTGGACCGGCATGTTCTACCTGGAGCGCGCCTGCAAGCAGCAGGTGATGGCCCTGTCCGCCGGCCGCGAGAACGTGCTGATCGCGCCCGAGGCCTCGCAGGCCGAAGTTCGGAGCCAGGTGTCCCGGGGCATCGGCGGCGGCCTGGCCTGGCCGGGGAACCTGCGCCGGTTGGACCGTGAACTTCCGGGCTACGAGGCCTGAGGACCGCGCCCGCGACGCGGGCCGGTCGGTCGACGATTTCGGCGGGCGCCCCTCGGGGCGCCCGTTCGGTTTGCGGGGTCGCCGTATTTTAAGGCCCGGCCTCTCGGAAAACGGACTTTTTGCGGCGCTGGGGCGTCGTATTTCCGGCCAGACACGAGCAGCCATCGTTCTGTCATTGGACGAAGCCTATTTGATCGCCATAAGAGCGCAGATTTTAATCCCCAGACCCGCCTAGATTGTTCAGGCGGACGGAGTCCCCAGGCCCTTGTTACGACGTCACTTCTTCCTCGCCGGCGCGCTTCTGGTGCTCGTCGTGATGCTTGTCGCCGGCGGACTGAAGCTGGTCCTGCCCAAGGGCGACAAGGCCGGCGCCGGACCGGGCCAGGCCGCGCAGCAGGGCGGAGCCGGACGGCCGGGCGCGGGCGCCGGGGGGCCAGGCGCCCGAGGCGGCCCCACGCCGGTGACCCTGGTGGCCGTGCAGTCCAAGGTGTTCACCGACACGATCGACGTGCTGGGCGTGGCCAAGGGCCGCCAGTCGGTGACGATCTCGGCGGCGGCCACCCAGCTGGTCGACAGGGTGTTGTTCCAGCCGGGGCAGGCGGTGAGCCGCGGCCAGGTGCTGATCGTGCTGAAAGCCGCCGAACAAGACGCGGCGCTGGCCCAGAGCCGGGCCAGGGCCGTGCAGGCGGAACGGGAATATCAGCGCTGGAGGACCCTTGCGGACAAGGGCTTCGCGTCGAAGGCCGCGCTCGACCAGTATGAGGCGGCGTGGATCTCGGCCAAGGCCGACGTGTCCGTCGCCCAGGCCCGCCAGGGCGATCGGGTGATCCGCGCGCCCTTCGCCGGCGTGGTGGGACTGTCGGACATCGCCCCGGGCGCCGTGATCAATCCCGGCGCGGCGATCGTCACCCTGGACGACGTCAGCACCGTGCGGGTGGACTTCCAGGTCCCCGACCGGTTCCTCTCGGCGATCCACGAGGGCCAGTCGATCACCGCGACCGTGGACGCCTATCCGGGCGAGAAGATTCAGGGCCGCGTGGCCAAGCTGGACACCCGCATCGATGAGCGCACCCGCGCCCTGACCGCCCGCGCCGAATTCCCCAATCCCTCCCGCCGGCTCAAGCCCGGCATGATGATGCGGGTGGCGGTCGCGGAGGGCTCGCGCCAGGCGCTGGCCGCGCCGGAATCGGCGGTCTCGGTCCAGGGCGATTCCGCCTTCGTCTACGTGGTGGAGCCGCATGGCCCGAAGCCGTCCGCCGAGCAGCGGCCGGTGGTCACCGGCGCCCGCCAGGACGGCTATGTCGAGCTCAAGGACGGCGTGGCGGCCGGCGACCGGATCGTCGCCGACGGCCTCAACAAGGTTCAGCCCGGCCAGCCGGTGCGCATCGCCGGTCCCGGCGGCGGCGGCGGCGGCGCGGGCGGCAAGCGGCCCGGCGGCATGGGAGCGGGCGGAGCCCGGCCCGGAGCATGATGCTCTCCGACCTTTCCGTCCGCCGGCCGGTGTTCGCCGCGGTGTCGGCGATCATCCTGTGCGTGGTGGGCCTGGCCTCCTTCGCCTCGCTGTCCGTGCGCGAACTGCCCAGCGTCGACCCGCCCGTGGTCAGCGTCTCCACCAACTACCGCGGCGCTTCCGCCGAGGTGGTGGAGGAGCGGATCACCCAGGTGATCGAGCGGCAGGTGGCCGGCATTCAGGGTATCGACCGGGTCAATTCCTCGTCCCGCGACGGGGTCAGCCGGGTCAACATCTCCTTCACCCTCGACCGCGACCTGGACGCGGCGGCCAACGACGTGCGCGACGCGGTCAGCCGCGTGGCCTCGCAGCTTCCGGACCAGGCGGACCCACCGCAGATCGCCAAGGCCAACGCCGACGCCTCGCCCATCATGTTCATCAGCTTCGCCTCGACGAAGCTGAACCGGATGCAGCTCTCCGACTACGCCAACCGCTACCTGGTGGAGCGGATGTCGACCGTGCCCGGCGTGGCCCAGGTCTATCTGGGCGGCAGCCAGCTCTATTCCATGCGCATCTGGCTGGACCCGCAGGCCATGGCCGCCCGCGGGCTGACGGTGGATGACGTCGAGGCGGCGCTGAACGCGCAGAATCTCGAGCTTCCGGCCGGCGCGCTCGAGGCCCCGACCAAGGACTTCACCATCCGCGTGGCGCGCGGATATTCGACTCCCAAGGAGTTCGCCCAGCTGCCGGTGATCCCGGCGGCCTCGCGGGCCAGCGCCTCGAGTTCGGTGGCCGGCGGCGCCGGCGCCCTGGGTTCGACCGCCTCGGCGGGCGGAGCGGCCACGGCGACGTCGTCGGCGGCCTCCAGCGCCAGCAACTACAACGCCTACGTGACCCGGCTGGGCGACATCGCCCGGGTGGAGGAGGGCCCCGACGAGCGTCGCCGGCTGTTCCGCTCCAACGGCAGCGAGCAGGTGGGCCTGGCCGTGACCCGGCAGTCGCAGGCCAACGACCTGGACATCTCCTCCGGCATCCGCGCCCAGGTCGCCGAGATCAACAAGTCGCTGCCGCCGGGCACCAAGCTGGAGGTGGCGGTCGACTACACCATCTTCACCAAGCACGCGATCCAGGAGGTCTGGATCACCATGTCGATCTCGCTGGCGCTGGTGGCGCTGGTGAACTTCGTGTTCCTGGGCACCTGGCGCGCGGCGCTGATCCCCTCGATCGTGGCGCCGATCTGCATCCTGTCGACCTTCATCGTGCTGGCTCCCCTGGGCTTCTCGATCAACCTGCTGACCCTGCTGGCCCTGGTGCTGGCCATCGGCCTGGTGGTCGATGACGCCATCGTCGTGGTGGAGAACATCCAGCGGCGGGTGGACGACGGCGAGCCGCCCATCGTGGCCGCCCAGCGGGGCGCGCGGCAGGTGTTCTTCGCCGTCGTCGCCACCACCATCGTGCTGATCTCGGTCTTCGCGCCCCTGATGTTCATGCCGGGCTATATCGGCCGGCTGTTCGTGGAGCTGGCGGCGGCGATTTCGGCGGCGGTGGCGTTCTCGGCCCTGCTGGCGCTCAGCCTCTCGCCGATGCTGGCCTCGAAGCTGCTGCGTCCGGCGGCGGGCGAGGGCCTCATCGCGCGCAATGTCGACCGGGCGATGCGCCAGCTGCGCAACTCCTACCACGCGTCGCTGGAGGCCCTGCTGGGCCGCCGCAGCAGCGCCCTGATCACCGGGGGAATCGTGGCGTTCCTGGCGGTCTGCGCCGCCCTGCTGTTCACAGTCCTGCCGCGGGAGCTGGTGCCGAACGAAGATCGCGGCCGGGTGGACATCACCATCCAGGGGCCGGAAGGCTCGGGGTACGACTACATA
>DASUIJ010000023.1:0-5798 GCA_036279815.1 Phenylobacterium sp.
CGCCTGGGCCATCGTCTCGGTGGCCAGCCCGCGCGCCAGGGCGGGGCCCAGGACCGGATCGTCCCTGTAGAGGTCCTGCAACAGGGTCGGCAGGCGGGCTTCGGCGTCCACCACGCCGCCGGGCGACCAGGAGGAAACCGCCGACGGGCCGCGGAGCAGCAGGGGCGAGGTGGCGCCGATCGAGATCGCCTCCACCTTGCGCTGCGCCTGGAGGACGCCCACAGCCCGGTTCAGCCAGCCGGAAGCCGCGCCGTAGACCACCGGCGCGCCGCTCTCCAGGACGTCCTGGGCCTCGAAGTGGGAGCGGGCGCGGTCGGGGGTGGCCACCGACGGGACGATGCGGGCCTGGCCGGCCAGGGCCAGGGCGTGGACGCTGGAAAGCGCCGGATGCAGACCGAAATCCCCATTCAGCTTCAGGGCGGCGTCGTCCAGGGCGATCGCGCGGCGCAGGTCCCGATAGTCCGGATCGCCGATGGGCGGGGAGACGGACAGGCCGTCCATGCCGCCCCGGCAGATCACGACGATCAGCTTCCTGCGCGCGAGCCCGCCTTCCGAAGCCGCGAAGGCCTGGCGGGCGACGAAGCTGAGCGACAGGCCGATGCCGGCGGCGGCCGCCAGGGCCTGGCGGCGGGAGGGGACGGGATGGCTCATCGGCGTTGGAACTCCGGGCTCATCAGCAGCAGGGCGAAACCTTCGGCCCGGGATTCCGACCGGGCGATCATGGCGGCGGTGGCCGGGCGCAGCCGCGCGCCCAGGGCGTCCGCGGCCAGGGCCTTGGGATCGCGGGGGCCGACCGCGGCGGCGGAGAAGGCCTGGGCCCAGGTCATCCGCTTGACGATGGCGTCGGGCGCCGTCCAGGCCTGCGTCTCCTCCGGCCAACCCTTGGGCGAGGGCGGCGAGAACGGCTTCTGGCCCATGCCGTTCAACGCCGGGGCCAGGACGGCGACGTCGCGCGGGACGCCGCCGGCGGCGCGCCAGCTGGAGATCAGGAACTCGTAGGGCGTCTTGAACTTGGCGGGCGTCGGATCCCAGGCCTCGGGGGCGGAAACCAGGGCCTCGGCCACCTGGGCGAGGTCGCCGTCGGAGCTGATCCAGGACTGGGTCAGGCGCTCGACCAGGGCCGGCGGCGGATCGTCGGCGACGAAGTGGCGGGCGATCTTGCCGCAGACGAAGCGGGCGGTCTGGGGCTTCGCCGCAAGGTCGGCCAGGATCGCCCCGGCCTGCTCCTTGCCTCCGGCGGCGTAACGGACGCCCATCACCGTCCGGTCGCCGGGCTCATGGGCGACGGCGCGGAAGACCGGCGCGCCGGCCATGTCGGCGGACTCGCGGAACCCGCCGATCGAAAGGCCGGTCATGGCCCGGGCGAACTCGGTGACGTCGGTCTGGCCGTAACCTCCTCCGATCCCGACGGTGTGCAGTTCGAGGATTTCGCGCGCCAGGTTCTCGTTGAGCCCGAGCTGGCGGCGCTGGGCGCCCCCGGTCCCTCGTCCGACGCCGCGGGCGGGGCCGCGCCCCATGTATTGGGCCGCCACGCTGTTGGGCCCGACGGACTGGGCCTGGTCCAGGTAGAGCAGCATGGCCGGGTGGGTCTCCGCCGCGCCCAGCAGGCCGGCGAAGCGGCCGAAGACGTGGGGACGGATCGCTTCCTGCTCGAAGGGGCCCACGACGGTGGCGGTGACCAGCTTATTGGCGCTGACCGTGAAGTGGTTGGCCCAGAACAGCGCCCAGCGCTCGCGGAATCCCGCCGGGGTGGCGGCGGCCAGCCGGGCGCGGGCGGCGAAGTCGGCGCCGGTCTCCTCCCGCAGCATGCGCTGAGCCATCTTGACGGGGTCGCGGCCGTCGGGGACCGCCTGGCCCTCCGACGGGGCGCCGGCGCCGGTCTTGGCCGCGCGGCGATCCTGCTGGTAGTCGCGGAATTCCGCGATGCGCTGTTGGGCGGTGACGGGCTCGACCTGAGGCTGGTCGGCGCCTTCCGGCCGGATCTGGGACCTGAGCCAGCCCCGGGGGTCCCGGCGAACCTGCGCCAGTTCGCCCGGGCGGGCTCCCAGGCCGAAGCGGGTCAGGGCGATGGCGGCGTCCAGTTCGTGGTCGGCCACGGCTCACGCCTCCTTGCGCAAATCCCGTTCAGCGCTCATTTCCACGGCCCTGAAGCCTGCGTCCGTCGCGGGGAGGAGTCGTCGTGGTGCAAAAAGGTTTTCACGAACCCGGGGAGAAGCCCAGGCGCTTCTACAAGACCGTCGAGGTGCGGGAAGGCGAGGGCGGCTTCCAGGTGCTGCTGGACGGCCGCAGCCCGCGCTCCACCCGGGGCGCGCCTCTGATCCTGCCGACCCGGGCGCTTGCCGAGCTGTGCGCCCAGGAGTGGGCGGGGCAGGGCGAACACATCGAGCTGGCCGGCATGCACGCCACCCGCCTGGCCTACACGGCGCTGGAGGCGATCTCGGCGGCGCGGGATTCCACGGCCGAGCAGATCACCCAGTACGCCGGCTCGGACCTGATCTGCTATTTCGCCGAAACCCCGCAGGAACTGGTGCTTCGCCAGACCGAACACTGGGGGCCGCTGCTGGAGCAGGCCGAGCAGGATCTGGCCCTGGTCTTCCTGCGCGTCGCCGGCATCCGCCACCAGACCCAGCCCGAGGCGACCCTGGCGCGGGTCAAGGCCCTGGCCCTGGCGAACGACGACTTCAGCCTGGCGGGCCTTGCCTTCGGGGCGGCGCTGTTCGGCTCCGCGATCCTGGCCCTGGCCCTCCAGCGCGGCTGGATCAACGGTGAGCAGGCGCACACCCTCTCCCGCGTCGACGAGGCCTATCAGGAAGAGAAGTGGGGCGTCGACGAGGAAGCCGCCGAGCGCACCGCGCGCCTGCTGGAGGAGGCGAAAATCCTCGAGCGGTGGTTCCGGGCGCTGGACTAGGTCGTCGGCCAGGACCCGGTCATCGCGCTGACCGGAGATTCGGAGACATAGGTCCAGGCCAGGGGGACCGCGCCCTTGCGCCGCCAGCCGGCCTCGACCTTGAGCCGCCAGGTGCGCAGGGCGCCCTTGAAGCCCGTGGCCTCGGCGTCGTCGTCCCAGAGCACCTCGGCGGTTCCGGTCAGTTGCAGCAGGTCGCCGGTCTCGAAGTCGAGGAACAGCGCCCCCGCCCTTGGATAGGCCAGCATGTTGCCCAGGGTGTTGAAGTAGCGGTTGCCGCGGAAGTCGGGGACGGTGAGCGTGTCGCCCTCGACCCTGACGAAGCCCGGGCGGCCGCCCCGGTGCGAGGCGTCGACCCCGCCATTGGGGCCCATGGCGGCGGTGGCCACGAAGAAGGTGTCGGCCCGGGCGATCTGGTCGGCGGCCTGGGCGTCGATCCCGGTGAACATCTCCAGGGGGCCGGGCGTCCGGGCCTCGGCGCGCGCCTGGCGCTGCTGGATGTATTGCGGGCAGTTGCCGAAGCTCTGGTCCACCACCAGCCAGTACCCGGCCTGGGTGACCGCGGCGACCCGGCCGTTGGCGCGGTTGCGCCGCCGCGTGGCGAGGTCGATTCCGATCAGGCCGTAGGGCGCGCCGGGGATCAGGGCGGCGGCCAGCGGGTCCTGGGGATCGAGCCTGGCGGCGATCGACAGGGTGAGCGGATTGGGCGCCGTGATGAAGCCGGCCGGCCCGGACATCAGGCTGAGCACCGGGCGCGCAGCCAGGTCCAGGCCGGCGACGACCGCGTAGGGCAGGGCCTGGAAGAATTCGCGGTGCTGGTCCGGCATGGCCTCGCCGATGCCATGGCCGCCGGGGCCCCCGCCCGACAGACGCTGCGCCTCCAGTTCCCCGGCATGGAAGGGATATTGCGGGTGCATCATGGCGGTCAGGCCGGAACCGGAGTGGGGTCGCTCGACATGCGGCGCGGCACGTCCTCGATCCGTAAGATCCGGGCCGGGGCGCGGGTCATATCGCCGGGCGCCTTGAACGGGGAGATGGCGGGCGCGGACACGGGGACTCCTGAGCTGACCTCGGCAAGGCTAATCCTTGTGGCCGGCGCGCGGAATTCCTCAGGAATGCAAATCTCTCTTGCAGTTGGCGGAACAATCATCTGCTTCGCCCGGACGAGTTCGCGGCCTTGGTGGCGATCCTCGACGCCGGGGGGCTGGCGCGGTCCGGCCGGCGCGGCTTTCGGCGGAGTTCGATCCCGCCCCCTTGGCGGTGGTTCAGGCTGACGTTTGGTGAGCTTGCGCGCCTCTGCGGGGCCGACTACGCCTGCGATCCTGTTCGTAGAGTCCGGAGGGACCCCCGCGTGAAGCATATCCTGGAAGAGCTGGAACGGCGCAGGGACGAGGCCCGCGCGGGCGGCGGCGAGCGGCGCATCGCCAACCAGCACGCCAAGGGCAAGCTCACCGCGCGCGAGCGCCTGGACCTGTTGCTGGACGAGGACTCCTTCGAGGAGTTCGACATGTTCGTCGAGCACCGGGCGACCGACTTCGGCATGGCCGACCAAAAGATCGCCGGCGACGGCGTGGTCACCGGCTGGGGCACGATCAACGGCCGCGTGGTCTTCGTGTTCTCCAAGGATTTCACGGTGTTCGGCGGCTCGCTTTCCAGCGCCCACGCCCAGAAGATCGTCAAGGTGCAGGAGCAGGCGATGAAGGTGGGCGCGCCCATCATCGGCCTGTTCGACGCCGGCGGCGCCCGTATCCAGGAGGGGGTCGACAGCCTTGCCGGCTATGCCGACATCTTCCTGCAGAACACCCTGGCCTCGGGCGTCATCCCGCAGATCAGCGTGATCATGGGCCCCTGCGCCGGGGGCGACGTCTATTCGCCCGCCATCACCGACTTCATCTTCATGGTGAAGGATACGAGCTACATGTACGTGACCGGGCCGGACGTGGTGAAGACGGTCACCCACGAGGATGTCAGCCACGAGGAACTTGGCGGCTACCGGGTCCACGCGATGAAGTCCGGCGTGGCCGACGGCGCCTTCGAGAACGATCTCGAGGCCCTGACCCAGGTGCGCCGGCTGATCGACTTCCTGCCGCTGTCCAATCGCGAGAAGCCGCCGGTCCGCGAGAGCTTCGACGACCCCAACCGCGAGGAACCCAGCCTCGACACCCTGGTGCCGGCCAACCCGAACAAGCCCTACGACATCAAGGAACTGATCACCAAGGTCGTGGACGAGGCTGATTTCTTCGAGATTTCACCGGACTACGCCAAGAACATCGTCTGCGGATTCGCGCGGATGGACGGATCGACCATCGGTATCGTCGCCAACCAGCCGCAGGTGCTGGCCGGGGTTCTGGACATCGACTCGTCCCGCAAGGCCGCGCGCTTCGTCCGCTTCTGCGACGCCTTCGAGATTCCCCTTGTCACATTCGTCGACGTGCCGGGCTTCATGCCGGGCACGCGGCAGGAGCAGGGCGGGCTGATCAAGCACGGCGCCAAGCTGCTGTTCGCCTATGCCGAGGCCACGGTCCCGAAGGTGACGGTGATCACCCGCAAGGCCTATGGCGGCGCCTATGACGTGATGAGCTCCAAGCACATCCGCGGCGACCTGAACTATGCCTGGCCGTCGGCCGAGATCGCGGTGATGGGCTCGAAGGGGGCGGTGGAGATCATCTTCCGCTCGGAGATCGGCGATCCCACCGCGATCGCCGCGCGCGAGGCGGAATACAAGGACCGCTTCGCCAACCCGTTCATCGCCGCCAGCCGGGGCTATATCGACGACGTGATCAAGCCGCGGGCGACGCGGACGCGGATCTCGCGGGCGCTGAGGAACCTCAGGGGCAAGGTTCTGGCCAACCCCTGGAAGAAGCACGACAACATCCCGCTCTAGGGCCGCGAC
>DASUIJ010000024.1:0-11908 GCA_036279815.1 Phenylobacterium sp.
GGGCGGACATGGCGCAGGGCGCGCAGGTGCGTCTCCGCCTGTTCGCCATAGCCGAGGATCGCCAGGCGCGTGGCGTCGGGCCGGGCGAGCGCATCGGTGGCCACGGCGCTGGCGGCCGCGGTCCGGATGGCGGTCACCTCCCCGGCGTGGGCGATGCACACGGGCGCGCCGCCTTCCGCCTCGAACAGCACCACCACGCCCTGGTGCGACTGGATCCCCTTGGCGAAGTTCTCGGGGAAAACGCTGATCAGCTTGGCCCCGAAGGCCGCCCGCTCGCCCAGGGCGCCCGGCATGATCCCGAACATCCGGCCGTCGGCCAACGGGATGATCGAGCGCAGAAGCTGGCGCGTCTCGCCGGCGGAGAGCGCCATCATGGCCCGGCGCACGATGGGGATGCAGACCTCGTAGGTCAGCCGTTCGCGGACTTCCTCGCGATCGATCAGGATCAAGATGGCTTCCCCTCGTTGACTTGGGACCGGACCGGTTCTCTCATACCGGACGCAAGAATCCCGCGGATTGAACCCCAGCCGGACTGCCGGAGGAAACGACATGGCCGATTTTGGCGCCACTGAACTCGACGCTTTTCGCGCGGAAGTCCGCGCCTGGCTCGCGGAAAATTTCCCGCCTTCCCTGAAAGGCCGCAGCGACATCGCCAACGCAGAGGCGCCGGTCCCCGTCGAGGGCGACTACAAGGTCTGGAAGGAACGCATGGGGGCCAAGGGCTGGGGCGTTCCCACCTGGCCCACCCAGTATGGCGGCGGCGGACTTTCCGCGGCCCAGACCCGCGTGCTGCGCGACGAGATGGCCAAGGCCGGCGCGTGGAACCCCATCGGCGGCATGGGCGTGATGATGTTCGGTCCCACCCTGCTGGAGTACGGAACCGAAGAGCAGAAGCAGCGGCACATCCCGCCCATCGTGCGAGGCGAACTGCGCTGGTGCCAGGGCTATTCCGAGCCGGGCGCGGGATCGGACCTCGCCTCCCTGCAGACCAAGGCCGAGGACAAGGGTGACCATTTCCTCGTAAACGGTTCAAAGATCTGGACTTCCGGAGCGCAGTACGCCGACTGGTGCTTCTGCCTGACGCGGACCGACCCCACCAAGAAGCATGAGGGGATCAGCTTCCTGCTGATCGACATGAAGACGCCGGGCGTGGAGCCGCGGCCGATCCTGCTGATCTCCGGCTCGTCGCCGTTCTGCGAGACCTTCTTCACCGACGTGAAGGTGCCGAAGGAGAATCTGGTGGGACCGCTGAACGGCGGCTGGACCGTGGGCAAGCGGCTGCTGCAGCACGAGCGCAACGGGTTGTCGGGCGGCGGCGACGGGCGTCCGCGGCATGATCCGAAGGTCGTGCGCGAGACGGCCAAGAAGTACATCGGCGTCGACGAGACCGGGCGGCTGGCGGACAGCGACTTCCGCACCCGGCTGGTCCAGCACGAGATGGACGCCAGGGCCTATGCCCTGACCATCCAGCGGGTGGCGCTGGAGGGCAAGAGCGCCAACGGCCCCTCGGCGGCGACCTCGATCATGAAGAACGCCAATTCGAGGATCGGCACCGACCACTGCGAACTGATGGTGGAAGCCATGGGCCAGCGGGGCCTGGGCTGGGACGGCGACGACTTCACGCCGGAGGAGCGCGCGGCCCAGCGGGCCTACCTGCGGATCAAGTCCAGCACCATCGCCGGCGGCTCCTACGAGGTTCAGAACAACATCATCTCCAAGCGCATCCTGGGCCTGCCGGACACCAACAAGCACACCTACTAGCTAGGAGAACGTCCCCGCATAGGTCTGGCGCAACAGGTTTTTCTGCACCTTGCCCATGGCGTTGCGGGGCAGTTCGTCGACGAAGAAGATGCGCTTGGGGACCTTGAAGGCGGCGAGCTTCTCGCGCGCGGCGGCGATCATCGCCGCTTCGTCGCCATGGCCCATCACCACGGCGCAGACCGCCTCGCCGAAATCGGGATGCGGCAGGCCGACGACCGCGCTCTCGGTGACGCCGTCCAGATCGTCGAGGATCAGCTCGATCTCCTTCGGATAGACGTTGAAGCCGCCGGAGATGATCAGGTCCTTGGCGCGGCCCGAGATCCAGACCCGGCCGTCCGGATCCTGGCGGCCCACGTCGCCGGTGATGAAATAGCCGTCGGCGGTGAACTCCTCGGCCGTCTTCTCGGGCATTCGCCAATAGGCCGCGAACACGCTGGGCCCCTTGATCTCGATCACCCCGGTCTCCTCGCCCCCGGCGATGCGCAGGGAGACGCCCGGCAGCGGATAGCCGACGCTGCCGGCGATGCGGGCGCCGTCCAGGGGATTGGTGGTGATGATCACCGCCTCGCTCATGCCGTAGCGCTCGAGAATCCGCATGCCCGTGCGGGCTTCGAATTCGGCGAAGGTCGATTCCAGCAGGGGCGCCGAGCCGCAGATGAACAGGCGCATGTGCCCGACGGCCTCGCGCGTGAAGCCCGGATTGGCCAGCAGGCGGGTGTAGAAGGTGGGCACGCCCATCATCACCGTGGCGCGCGCCAGTCCGGCCAGGACCTGGGCGTCGTCGAACCGGGGCAGCCAGACCATCGGCGCGCCCGACAGGAAGGCGCAGTGGAGCGCCACGAACAGCCCGTGGACATGGAAGATCGGCAGGGCGTGCAGCAGCACGTCGCGGGGCGAGAATCCCCAGGCCTGGTGCAGGGCCAGGGCGTTGGACGCCAGGTTGCCGTGGCTGAGCATCGCGCCCTTGGAACGGCCGGTGGTGCCCGAGGTGTAGATGATCGAGGCCAGGTCGGAGGCGGCGCGCGCGACCGGCGCGGCCAGGGGCGAAAGGCCGTCGGCCTCGGCGGCGAAAGCCGGGGCGTCCTGGATGAACACCTTGGGTTCGGCGTCCTTGAGGAAGTAGTCGATCTCGGAGGGCGTATAGGCGCTGTTCAAGGGCAGGAAGACCGCCCCGGCCATCAGGGTCGCCAGATAGATCATCACCGCCTGCGGGGACTTCTCGACCTGCATCGCCACGCGGTCGCCGGGCGCGACGCCCCTGGCGATCAACAGGGCCGCGATTCGGCCGGCCGCGGTCTCCAACTCCCCATAGCTGATCTCGCCGCCATCGTTCAGCAGGAAGCAGGGCCTGGACCGGTCGTCCGGAAAGCGGGAGGCGAGCAGTTCATAGAGGTTGTCGGACATGGCGTTCCCGAAGATCGGCAGGCGGCAGGCGGCCCTTGACCCAGGAGGGTCCTGACAAGCGCCGCGACATAGACGATGGTCCTAACCGGACGGCGCAGCCATGCCAACGCATGCGCCGACGCGGAGGAACGACATGGTCTATATCCTGGGCGGCTGGCAGAGCGACTTCTCCCAGAACTGGGCGCGCAAGCAGATGGATTTCGCCGACGCCTTCGCCGAGGTGGTGGGCGAGGGCCTGGCGGCGGTGGATCTCGAGCCCAAGGACATCGACACCGGCCATGTGGGCAATTTCGTCGGCGACCTGTTCGCGGGCCAGGGCCTGCTGGGCGGGTTCTTCGGCCTGGTGCACCCCGACTTCGACGGCATGCCGACCTCGCGCCATGAGGCGGCCTGCGCCTCGGGCAGCGTGGCGATCCTGGCGGCCACGGCGGAGATCGAGGCGGGGCGCTATGACACCGCCTGCGTGGTGGGCCTGGAGATGATGCGCAACGTTTCCGGCCAGCAGGCGGCGCAGAACCTGGGCGCGGCGGCCTGGGCCGGTCACGAGTTCCAGGACGCCACCTATCTGTGGCCCCGGGCGTTCTCGGACCTCGGCGAGGAGTACGACCGCCGCTTCGGGCTGAAATACGAACACCTGATGCGCATCGCGGAGATCAACTTCGCCAACGGCCGCAGGAATCCCAACGCCCAGACCCGGCAGTGGGCGTTCAACGACAGGAGCTTCACCGCCGACGACGAGGCCAATCCGGTGGTCGAGGGCATGATGCGCAAGAACGACTGCGGCCAGGTGACGGACGGCTCGGCGGTGGTGTTCCTGGCTTCGGAGAAGGCGGCGAGCGAATATGCGGCCAAGCGGGGCGTCCCGCTGGAGAGCCTGCCGCAGATCAAGGGCTGGGGCCATCGCTCCGCCCCGATCAGCTATGACCGCAAGGTCCAGGCCAGCCGCGACAACCCCTATGTCTTCCCGCAGGTGAAGCGGGCCATCGACGACGCCCGCCAGCGCGCCGGAATCGCGGACATCGCCGAACTCGACGCGGTGGAGACCCACGACTGCTTCACCACCACCGAATACATGGCCATCGAGCACCTGGGCCTGACGGCCCCCGGCGAGGCCTGGAAGGCCATCGAGGACGGCTCCATCGAGATCGGCGGGCGGCTGCCGATCAACCCGTCCGGCGGCCTGATCGGCGGCGGCCACCCGGTGGGCGCCACCGGCGTGCGCATGGCGCTGGACGCCTTCAAGCAGGTGACCGGCCGGGCCGGCGACTATCAGGTCGAAGGCGCCAGGACCGTCCAGACCCTGAACATCGGCGGATCCACCACCACCACCGTCAGCCTCGTCGTCGGCGTGTGAGCCGGCGTCCAGGGCCGCGCCGGCGCCGTATGCCCAATATGCCGCCCGAAAGACGGAACCTCTGATGCAGATCCTCGAACTCCTGGCCCTCAACGCCCTCTTCTCCGTGGGCCTGTTCCTGGGACTGTGGCTGATCAACGTCGCCATCAAGGACCCCAGCTTCATCGATAGCTGGTGGGCGCTGGGCATGGTGGTGATCGCGATCACCAGCTTCCTGATCACCGGCGGCGGCGACCTTCACCGCACGGTCCTGACCGGCCTGTGCACGATCTGGGGGCTGAGGCTCGGCTTCTACCTGC
The DNA here is from genome assembly GCA_036279815.1 of Phenylobacterium sp. Lineage (GTDB taxonomy): Bacteria > Pseudomonadota > Alphaproteobacteria > Caulobacterales > Caulobacteraceae > Phenylobacterium. Next base: position 4,819 of record DASUIJ010000024.1, read on the forward strand.
TCTGGCGCTGGAGACAACACGGCGCGGACCGACGCTACTCGACCATGATGGGCAAGGCCCAGGCGGAGCGCGGATGGGGCTACGCCAAGGCCTCGCTGCTGCTGGTCTTCGCCCTGCAGATGCCGCTTCAGTTCGTGGTCTGCCTGCCGGTGCAGCTGGGCCAGGTGACGCCCGCCGGACCGCTGGGCCTCATCGGCTGGGCGGGGACGGCCCTGGCCCTGGTCGGCATCTTCTTCGAAAGCGTCGGCGACTGGCAGCTGGTCCAGTTCAAGAAGGACCCGGCCAACAAGGGCAAGGTCCTGCAGACGGGCCTGTGGCGCTATACCCGCCACCCGAACTATTTCGGCGACGCCTGCGTCTGGTGGGGGCTCTACCTGGTCGCCGCCGAGACCGGCTGGGTGGGCGCAGCCTCCCTCCCCGGCCCGATCCTGATCACCTTCCTGCTCACCAGGTGGAGCGGCGTGCCGACCACCGAGGGCAATATGCGGCGCAAGAAGCCCGACTATGCGGCCTATGTGGCGCGGACCTCGGGCTTCATCCCGATGCCGCCGAAGGAAGCCTAGGGTCCGTACTCAATTCCACCGTTTGCCGGGGTCTTGAGTTCCGTAAATGAATCAACGTCATCCCGGGGCGGCCGCAGGCCGAACCCGGGACCCAGGCGGCTGGACTGGGAGGCGGCTATGGCTTCAGGCCCAGCCCGGTCCCCTGGGTCCCGGCTCTTCAGCCCGCAAGTGCGGGCGTTCGGCCGGGATGACGGGGCTTTTCCAGGCAGGCAATTGAACCCCGTCGAGATCGGTGGGGATGGCGCCGAAGGTCACCCGGGTCGTCCAGCCCGAACCTAGGCCAGCCTGGGCGGCGGGCAAGGTCAGCGTTTGACGGGGCGGGCGCGCAGGCGGTTTGGCGGCGGATCCTGCTTGAAGTCGCCCACCAGGCCGACCCGGGCGTTGCAGTTGGGGCAGCGCACCGTCTCGTCGTCGGGCGCGCCCTCGGGCGGGTCGAAGCCCTGTCCGCAGGGCTTGCACTTCCAGCCGTAGGTCGGCGCAGGCGGCGGCGGTTCGGGCTTGGCCTTCGCCGGCCGCAGGGGCTTCAGCGGCTCCGGCCCCAGGGGGCGCGTGACCACGACGCCTGGCTTGAGGCTGAGGGTCTTGCGTCGCGGAGGATCTTCGGACATCGGCTGGACCCTCAGGGCTTGGCTTTGGCGGGCAAACCGCCCAGGGCGTCGATCAGGGGAAACAGGGTCGCCCAGGCGGCGGATCGGGGATCGATCAGTTCGAAATGGCCCGCGCCCGTCAGGGTCATCACCTGCACGGCGTCGCCGGACTTGAGGGCGGCCGAACCGTAGGCTTCGCCGAAATCGGGCGGCACGATGGGATCGAGTTCGCCGGAGATCACGAACTGGCCGCGATCCAGCGGCAGCAGCCTGCGTGGCGAGGTGTCCGCATAGGCGTCCGCGCCCCGGCCCTTGAAGTCCACCAGGTCCTCCACCACGCCGGGGCCCCCGCAGGCGTCGGGGCCCTTGTCGTGATAGGCTTCCAGGTCGTTGATGCCCGCCAGGCTGACGACCGTGTTCGCAGGCAGCGGGTCCTTGACCCACAGCGGGCTCGATTGGGGCAGACGCGCCCGGCCCGCGGCCCAGGCCGCCAGTTGGCCGCCGGCCGAATGTCCCATGAACACCACCCGGTTCAGGTCGATGTGCTGGGCCTTGGCGAAGCCGCGCACGGCGTCCACCCCCCTGGCGACGTCCTGGAAGGTGCCGGGATAGGCGCCGCCCCCATGACCGATGCGCCGGTACTCGATATTCCACACCGCCCAGCCGTGCTGGGCGAGCGCGGCCGACAGCGGGGACTGCAGGTCCAGGCCCGGCAGGTCGGCGCGCCAGCAGCCGCCGTGGATCATGACGATCAGCGGATGCGGGCCGCGCCCCTTGGGCGTCCAGAGCTCGCCGAACTGGAGCGGGTCGTCGCCATAGGCGATGTGCTGGCCGGCCAGGCCCCTGGCCAGGTCCTGGATGTCATGGAATGTCAGCAGCTTGGGAGTCTCCGCCACGGCCGCGGGCGCGGCGAACACCAGCATCAGGGCCGCCGCCAATGACTTCAACCGCATGCCTCGTCCCTCCGCCGCCGGGATTCGCGAGACAGGATAGGATGGATTTTTCGATCCGTCCGCGATGGTACCACCTCTCGGGCTCGAACCGAGGACCTCTAGAGCCACAATCTAGCGCTCTAACCAACTGAGCTAAGGCGGCGCATCGCGAGGCGCCGTTCTAGTCGTGTGCGGCCCCGCGATCAAGCCGCGTCGCGGACCGAAAACGTCGACTGCCCGCCAAGGTCTCCCCCGTGACCAGCCGGACGGAGAAATCGCCCGAGGTCCTGGTCTCCACCGCGGCGATCGCGGCGCGCCGAACCAGGCGCGATCGGTGGATTCGCACGAAGCCGCTGGCCGCCAGCCGCCGCTCCATTTCCGCAAGCGGCGCGCGATGCAGCACCGGCGAGGACCTGCGGTGCAGCTCCACATAGTTGCCGGCGGCCTCGACCCAGAGGATGTCCTCCACGGGCACGAAGAGGCGGCGCGCGCCGTCGCGCACCTCGATGGGATCGCAGGCGCCGCCCGCGATGGCGGGCGCAGGCTCGGCGCCCCGCCAGGTCAGGTAGCCCGCGACCAGGCCGACATAGACGAGCAGGTCCTTGCGCAGCTCGTAGGGCCAGTCCGCCAGGGGCGCCAGCGGATCGTACGAGGCTCCGATGGCCGCATAGGTCGCCCAGCGCAGGACGCCCATGGAAAGGACGTGAACCAGCGAGAAGACCAGGGCCGCCGGGACATGCCAGGCCAGCCAGCCGAACCGGGGCGGCGGCGAGGGCCGGACCCGGCGGACGATCCAGAGCACGGCGGGCGCCAGCGCCGCCAGGACGACGCCGCTGGACACCTCCCACACCGCGGCCTCCCAGGCCGGAACCGGGTGGCCCGCATTGGCCCGGTCATCGACGACGGTGAAAACGTCGACCGCCACGACGGCGAAGGCGAACAGGATGAAGAGCGCCAGGAACCCGGCGTCGCTCCGCCAGGCCGGACGCCCCGTCCGCTGTCCGCGTGGATCCGTCGCCAGGACCGCCTCCCGTTTCCGATGCGCCGATTGAACAGGGTTCGGCGCAAAGAAAAAGCCCCGGAAGCGAACCTCCGGGGCTTGGTCTTCGAGTTTGGTCCCGTCAGCCCTTCGGGAGGGCCCAACGGAGCGGGATCCGCACCGTACCGCCTTCGACGGGCGCGCCGTCCAAGGTCTTGGGCTTCATCTTGAAGAGCCTGGCCGCGCGGAGCGTAGAGTCCCCGAAGCCGTAGTCTGCAGGATCTTCCGAAACCACCGAGCAACCTTCCAGCGTGCCCTTGGCCGTGACCTGGCAACTGATCGTCACCCGGCCCTCGACGTTCATCCGCATGGCCCGGTCCGGATAGTAGCGGGCCAGGTCCTCGGCGTTGGGCTTGCGGGCCCAGTCGGGGTTCTGGATGACCGACGGCCGCGGCGGAGCCACGGGCGCCGGAGCCGGCGGCCTGGGTTCCTCGATCCGCTTCTCCACCGGGGGAACCGGCAGGGGCGGGATCTGCGGAATGTCCGAAGGCACGTTCACCGGAGGACGCGGCTGCAGCTTTGGCGGCGGCGGCGGCGGGGTGTTCGGCGGGGGCGGCGGAGGCGGGGGCGGCGGAGGCGGCGCGGGCTTGATGAGCGCCACGTCGGTCACGTCGTCCGAGTACTCCTTGTACTCCATGTGGAACTTGGACTTCCACAGGTAGACGCCCAGGAGCGCATGGATGATCAGAGCGCCCGTGAGGGCGATCAGCATCCCAGCGTTCCGCTTCGGCCGCGGAGGGTCGAACGGATTGTGTCCGGGATGGGCGATGTCTTCAGCCATGTCTCACCCCGTCACTTATTTTCGTCGGAGCCGACGAGCGCCACGCTGTAGAACCCATTGTCCTGCAGCATGTTCATCACGCCCATGAAGTCGCCGTACATGACGTCTTTATCGGCGCGAATGTAGATGCGCTCTTTCGTCGGATTACGCTTCCCGCCCAGTTGCTTGCGCAAGGTGTCGCCAAGGTCGGCGAGATCCGTGGGGAAGTCACCGATGTAGAGGCGGCCCGAGTTCTGGATCGAAATATAGATCGGCTTGGGAGGGGTCGTGGACGGCTTCGCGACAGCGGGTGGCAGTGCAACGGTCACTGTCACGCTGGCGAGAGGAGCCGCCACCATGAAGATGATCAGGAGGACCAACATGACGTCCACGAAGGGCGTCACATTGATCTCGCTGTTCGCATCCACGGCGTACCTGCCACCCCCAGAACCTGAGAGTTTGGCGCCCATGTGGATTAGTTCCCTTTGTCGAGCTGCCGGGAGATCGCGTTCATCAGCTCAGCCACGAACCCTTCCGTACGCGCACCGTAAGCGGAGATGCGGGTCTGGAAGTAGTTGTAGAAAATAACCGAGGGAATGGCCGCGAACAGACCGATACCCGTGGCCAGCAGCGCCTCGGCGATGCCGGGGGCGACGACGGCCAGGTTGGTCGTGTTGGTGTTCGCGATGTTGATGAACGAGGTCATGATCCCGTAGACGGTGCCGAACAGGCCGATGAACGGACCGGCGGAGCCGACCGAGGCCAGGAACTGCATGCCGTTCGAGAGGCGCTTGCCCAGCGAGGCTTGCACCGCGCCAACCGCGTTTTCCGCCCGGTGAAGGGTGGTTTCACGGTGCTCAGTCGTGACCTTGAGGCCCGCCTGACGCGACAGTTCGACTTCTTGGGCGGCCGCGGCGGCCATATCGGCCAGCGGATTGCCTTCGAATTCGTCCGACATGGCGATACGGCCCATGTCGTTGATCGACTTGGCGCCGCGGAAAGCTTCGAGGAAGCGGTCCGACATGCGGTTCAGCGAGCCAAACTCGAGGAGCTTGGTCACCAGCAGGGTCCACGAGAAGATCGAGGACAGGATCAGGCCGATCATAACGACCTTAACGACCGGCTGCGCATCCATGAACATCTGGAAGGCAGTCAGTTTGCCCGCGTTCTTGATTTGCGGGGGAGCGGCTTCTTCGGCGGCCGGAGCGGGAGCTTCGGCGGCAGGGGTGGCAGCCGCGTCAGCGGCAGGGGCGGCGGCGTCGGCGGCAGGGGCGGCCGGTGCGGCGGCATCCTGCGCGAACGCCGGCGCGCTCGCCATCAGCGCAACGGCGCCAATGAGAGCGATGAAAGTCTTTCGTTTGTTGTCGAGCATCTGTCGCCAGTTCCTGATTGGTCTAGCACGTTTGGACCGAGGGTCGTCGCGCGAGAGCGTCTCCACCCTAATTGAACAAGCCCGTCGCCATGACCGGTAACCACCGGACACGACGCCAGAGCCGCTGTCGCTGCGCCCGACCCGTCACGCGTGTCTCCAACAGGCTCGTGAAGACGGCGTATCGAATGCGGGAGCGACCTCGTCCTCCTGGAGCGGAACACGAAGTCTTACCGCTATGTTAGACGTGCGGCAGGGGTCCTTTGACAACCCCTTTTGCGCCGGTCAAGAGGGCATGCCGCGCAGCCCGATGCCCCCGGTCCCCCTCCGGGGCCGGTTTTGCTGCGACGCACAATGAGTTCCCTAAGTAATCTTGATCGTTTTTCTACTACCGAGAGAATTCTTGGACTGCGCTGCAGCAAATTCGGCCGAACGCGGGTCTGCACATATTCTGCTCGGTGAACGTGGTCGCGGCGATTTCGCCCGGAAATCAGCCAACCCACGTCCTGAGGCGGAAATGGTGGGGGCTCCGGCCCGAGTCAAGCATCGCGGCGTGACTCGCCGCACGCGGAATCAGACCCTTGCCGCGGCGCCACAGTCCGGGGGGTCGGTCGCTTCGCAGGCGCAGGAACCGCCGCCGTCCGGGACGGCGACTTTTTCATCGGACGCGCGAAAAATTCACCATACGTCGATGAAGCGGCGCTTCGGCCCCGGCTTCACCGGGCAGGACTTCAGGCCCCGCACCAGCCAGGCGCGGGTCTCCGCCGGGTCGATCACCGCGTCGATCTCGAGCACCTCGGCGACCGTCAGCGCCATCCCCTGCTGGTACATGCGCGCCAGCCGCTTCTCGAACATCGCCTGGCGGGCGGCGGGATCGGTCTCGGCCTCCAGCTCCTTGCGGTAGCCGAGGCGCACCGCGCCCTCGAGGCCCATGGGGCCGAACTCGGCGGTCGGCCAGGCCAGCATCATGGCGGCGGCCGAGAAGTCGCCTCCGGCCATGGCCTGGGCGCCCAGGCCGTAGCCCTTGCGCAGCACCACCGTGAACAGAGGAACCGACAGGCTCCCCGCCGTGACGAACATGCGCGAGCCGCGCCGCACCGCGGCGGACTTTTCGCTGTCGGGGCCGACCATGAAGCCCGGGGTGTCGCAGAGCGACAGGATCGGCACGTCGAACGCGTCGCACAGCTGCATGAAGCGGCCGGCCTTCTCCGCCCCGTCTCCGTCGATGGCGCCGCCCAAAAGCCGTGGATCGTTGGCGATCAGACCCATGGGCCGGCCCTCGATGCGCAGGAATCCGGTCAGCATGCCCGCGCCGTATCCGCCGCGCAGCTCGATCCAGGAGCCGTCGTCGGCCAGGGTCTCGATCACCCGGCGCACGTCATAGACCCGGACCCGGTTCTCGGGGATCAGGTGGCGCAGCGTGCGCTGGTCGGGACAGGTCCACTCCTTCACCGCGCCCTGGAAGCAGGACAGGATCTGCTTGGCGGCGGCGACCGCGGCCGCCTCGTCCTCGACCAGCAGGTCCAGCACCCCGTTCTTCCACTGGACGTCGGACGGGCCGATCTCGTCGGGGGTGAAGACGCCCAGGCCCCCGCCCTCGACCATGGCCGGGCCGCCCAGGCCGATATTGGAGTAGCGGGTGGCGATGGTGACGTCGGCGCAGCCGAAGAACACCGCATTGCCGGCGAAGCAGCGCCCGGAATTGATGGCGATCCGCGGCGCCACGCCCGAGAGCCGAGCGAAGGTGGTGAAGCTGGTGGTGTCGAGGGACGAGGCGGTCAGTCCGCCCACATCGACGTCGCCCGGCCGCCCGCCGCCGCCCTCGGTGTACCAGATCACC
>DASUIJ010000025.1:0-2003 GCA_036279815.1 Phenylobacterium sp.
CGCGAGCTACGGGGGCTACGCGGCCCTGGCGGGCGCGGCGTTCGATCCCGGCGTCTACCGCTGCGCCGCGGCGGTGGCGGGCCCGGCGGACCTGCGCCGCATGGTCGCCTGGACCCGGGGCCACAAGGGTGTCGCGGCCCAGCGCTACTGGACCCGGTTCATGGGCGCCGCCGATCCGCAGGACAAGGTTCTGGACGAGATCTCGCCCTCCGACCACGCCGACCGGATCACGATCCCCGTGCTGCTGGTGCACGGCAAGGACGACACGGTGGTTCCGCTGGAACAGACCCGGGTCATGGAAAAGGCGCTGCGCGACGCCGGCAAGCCGGTGGAGACGGTGGTCATGCCCGGCGAGGACCACTGGCTCTCCCGCGGCGAGACCCGCCTGCTGATGCTTCAGAGCGTCGTGGCCTTCCTCGAGAAGAACAATCCGCCCCAATGATCCGCGTTTTGAACGCACTTGATCGCCCCTCCGGGAGTCACTCCTTGCTGACCTTCAAACGTGTGCTCGTCGCCCTGGCGGCGGGCATGGTGGCGGGCTGGTCCGCGCATGCGGCGCCGCTCGACGCCTATGGCCGTCTGCCGGCGATCGAGACGGCGATCGTCTCCCCCGACGGCGCGTCGCTGGCCCTGATCGTCACCAATGGCGAGCGGCGCAAGATCGCCATCCGCGACCTTGCCAGCGGCCAGACCTCGGTGCTCGATTCCGGCGACGCCAAGGTGCGCGATCTCCAGTGGGCCGGGTCGCGCCACCTGTTGATCCTGACCTCGCTCGCCAGTTCGCAGAACAACCTCTCGGTCCGCCGCGGCGAGTACGGCCGCGTCTATGATTTCAGCCTGGCCAGCCGGAAAATGCGGCCCCTGATGAACGACCTCGATCTGGTGGTGAACGCGCTGTTCGCGCGGCCGGCCGCACGGGAGATCGACGGCAAGCCGCTCGCGTTCGTCGGCGGTCTGACCCAGGGGGCGAACGGCGACCGCATCGCCCTCTACCATGTCGTTCTCGACACCGGGTTCACCCGGACGGACGACCAGGGCTTCCCCGACACCTACGACTGGCTGGTCGGGCCGGACGGCCAGCCCCTGGCCGAGGCCGAATACAGGACCCTGACCGGCCGTTGGGCGTTGAAGGTCTTGCGCAAGGGTTCATGGGCGACGGTTCGGGTGCTGGACGATCCCGAGGAGACGCCGGTCCTGGTCGGCCTCGGACGCGACGGGCGCTCGGCCCTGGTGAAGTCGCTGGAGGACGGCGCCTGGACCTACCGCGAGGTGTCGTCGGAGACCGCGGCGTGGGGGACGCCCGTCACCGACAAGGTCGGCGTCGAAGCCATCCTGGAGCCGGTGACGGACCGCCTGGTCGGGTTCACGAGCCTCGAGGGCGACGTGCGAACGGCGGAACTCTTCGACCCTCGGGATCAGGCGATCTGGAAGGCGGTCGCCGCCGCCTATCCCGGGGACAGGGTCAAGGTGGTGTCCTGGAGCGCCGACCGGAGCAAGCTCGCGGTGCTGGTGGATTCCCCGACCACGGGACCTGCCTACGCCCTGGTCGATCTCACCGCCAAGACCTCGACCTGGATCGGCGACACCTATCCGGAGATCAGGGCGGCCGACATCTCGACGGTCCGACCGGTTCGGTTCGCGGCGCGCGATGGGACGCCTTTGCGGGGCTTCCTGACCCTGCCGGCCGGGCGGCCGCCCGAAAAGCTGCCGCTTGTGGTCCTGCCGCACCCCGGCCCGGCCCAGCATGACGAGCCTGGGTTCAACTGGTTGGCCCAGGCGCTGGCGAGCCGCGGTTACGCGGTGCTGCAGGTGAACTATCGCGGCTCGGACGGCCTGACCGGCGAGCTGCTCAAGGGCGGCTATGGAGAGTGGGGTCGCAAGATGCAGTCCGACCTCGCCGACGGCGTGGAAAGCCTGGCGCATCAGGGGATCGTCGACCCTGGCCGGGTGTGCATCGTCGGGGAGGACTACGGGGGCTACGCGGCCCTGGCGGGGATGACCCT
>DASUIJ010000026.1:0-2627 GCA_036279815.1 Phenylobacterium sp.
GCTGTCCCAGACCCCAAGGCTGTCGAGAGAGGCCCTGGCGTATCTTCCGGCCGGCACGTCGGGCCCGGCGACGGCCAGGCGTCCGCCGGCCAGCGCCTGGGCCAGCGGCATGCCCCTGCCGATCCGGATTGCGACCCTGGAGTCCCTGGGGGCGATCAGGGCCAGCCGGTTGGTCAGCAGGTCGCGGCGGCTGGCGGCGACGATCAGCCCGCGCTGGGCCAGATAGTCCATCCATGCCCCGTCGGCGGACACGAATACGTCGGCCGGAGCGCCGTTCTCGATCTGCCGCGCGATGGCCGAGGAGGCGGCGTAGGAAAACCGTGTCGCTCTTCCGGTCTTCGCCGCATAGACCCGGCCGACCTCGTCCAGGGCGTTCTTCAACGAGGCCGCGGCGAACACCGTGACCGGCTTGCCTGCGGCCAGCGCGGGAGAACCGCCGAACGCGAGGAGGAGCGCCAGGGCCAGGTACGCAAGTCGACGCGCCATGAATCTCGAAACCCGTTGAGCAGGCGAGCTACATAGCGACCACAACCAGGGTTCGCCAGTGCGTCAGGGAGCCCGGTTCTCCAGCACCGGCGGCGCCCACCCCTCCTCCAGGGTCTTGAGCGGATGCGAGGCGGTGACATGGCCCATGAACGGCGGCCAGATGTCGTAGCCCAGCAGGCGCTGCAGGCGGGGCGACATGCCGCGCACGATCTCCCGTGGCACGCCGAGGAAGAAGTTTTCCTGGGTGCGCCCCCAGGGCTGGCAATACTGGTTGGTGAAGGCCAGCCGCGGCGCGGAGCTGCGGTTGGCGCCGCCCTGGTGCAGAAGGGTGGCCTGGAAGACGATGGCCGCGCCCGCCGGCATGACCATGGACTGGAGCAGGCCCTCGAGCTCGCCCCGTCGCGCTTCGATCTCCTCGTCGCCCCATAGATGGCTGCCGGGGATGACCTGGGTGGCGCCGTTCTGCGCGGTGAAGTCGTCGACGGCGGCGATCACGCTGATGCTGCAGGGCGGGCGCGGCCGCGCCTGACGGTAGAAGCCGTCGTCCGAATGGATGCCCTGAGCGTTCTCGCCGGGATAGATGCAGATCGCTTGGCTGGCGGTGAGCAGGTAGCCCGGCAGCAGGAAACGGTCGAGCAGGGCCAGGATCCGCGGGTCCTCGGTGACGGCTTCGAACACCTTGCCCCGGCCCACGAGGGTATAGACGCGCTCGGTCTCGAAACCCTCGAAGTCATTGCGGCCCCGATGGGCGCCGAGATGCGGGGCGAGGCCCCTGCGCACCGCCGCGAGGGTGTCGGCGTCCATGAAATCCTCGATGACCGTGAAGCCGTCGACGGCCATGCGCTGCGCATGGGCGTCGGCGTCGAAGACCCGGGCTGAACCGTCCATGGCGTTGCCTCCCTCAGGCGCTCTGGCGATTTGGAATTGTAGCACGCCGCCTCAGCCGAGCGCCGTCATCACCACGCCCACCGCCGTCGCGGCCCCGCCCAGCATCTGGACCAGGGTCATGCGCTCCTTGAACAGCCGGCGTCCCGCCGCCGCGGCCAGCGGCCCCTCGATGACGCCCACGGCCCGCACCTGGCCGGCTGGAGCCATGGCCAGGGCCGAGAACCAGCAGACCGAGGCCGCCGTGCCGAACACGCCCGCGCCCAGGGACTGTCGCCAGGAGGCCGCCACCGAGCGCAGGGCCTGCGGGCGCGTCGCGGCCAGCACCGCGCCCAGCACGGTCGACTGCAGCGCCTGGGCGACACAGAGCGAGGCCGTGGCCGAGTAGATCGGATGGTGCGGCTCCAGCGCGATCCCGGCCTGGCGGTAGCCGTTCAGGGCGACTGCGAAGGCCAGGCCGGAGGCGAGGCCATAGAGCGAGCCGCTAAGCTTCCCGACCTGGGCCGCTTCCGCCTTGGGCCAGGAGAGGACCAGCAGTCCCGCCGTGGTGGCGGCCAGACCCGCCCACTGGACGGGGCTCATATGGTCGCCGAACAGGGTGAAGCCCATGATCGCGGCCAGCGGCAGGGAGGACTGCTGCATGAACGTCGCCACCGCGAAGCCCGAGTGGCGCATGGCCATCAGCAGAGCCGCCGTGGCGCCCACCTGGGCGATCGCCCCGCAGGTCACGGCGACGGCGAAGCGCACCGAAAGATGCGGCGCGGCGCCGGCGGTGGCGAAGGCGACCACGGCGAAAGTCGCCAGCGAGAACGGCAGGCCGAAAAGGAAGCGCACCAGGGTCGCGCCCCACGGGCCGGCGTCGCCCACCAGGCCCCGCTGCAGCGCGTTGCGCGCGATCTGCAGCGGCGCGGCGGACGCCGTCAGGATGATCCAGAGCATTCAATACCCCCAAGCCGCGCGGTCCCAGGGCGTCGTCCCGAAGGACGCGCAGCGCCTTCGGGGACCCTGACGCGCGGATCTTCCGGAAGATCGGTGAGCGTGGGTCCCGGCCCCCGCGCGTCGCGCTACAGCCGGGACGACACACGGGGTGAGGTTCAGAAGCCGCTGGCGATGGCGTCCGGCGCGCTCTTTTCCTTCCTCGCGAAGAGGTTGTTGAGCGCGTTGACATAGGCCTTGGCCGAGGCGGTCAGGGTATCGGTGTCGGCGGCCTGGCCCGTGGCGATCCGGCCTTCTTCCTCAAGGCGGACCGAGACCTG
>DASUIJ010000027.1:0-2071 GCA_036279815.1 Phenylobacterium sp.
CCACCCTTGCGCGCGGCGATATCGGGCGCGGCCAGCCTGCGCACCGTCTCCTGGCGTTGGGACGACATGGAACTAGATCTCCTCGATCACCTTGGTCAGGACGAAGCCCATGGCGATGACCGCCAGGCCACTGGCCACCCAGACCACCAACCAGTCCGACTGCATCATGGTGAGCAGGTCGAAACTGGGTTTCACCTGGGCGATACCCGCCTGGAGGATCTTGGTCGACCCCTGAGACGCATCTTCCACCCGGTGGACGAAATTCGACATGATCAGTTGGCTGGCGCCGACCACGCCGCCGGCCACGCCCGCGACGCCGATCAGCCAGCTGCGCATGTTCCAGCCGCGCGCCAGCCGGCCCTCGATGCGGCCGGCGAAGGCCTCGGCGTCCGCGAAGTGAGGCGCATCGGCGAAAAGACGTTCGAGCCCCCGCTCGAAATCGAGCTCAGCCATTGGCCCTGCTCCCCTCAAGAGTTGCGCCATCGGTCGGCGCCAGTCGCGTTCTGAGCTTTTCCAGACCACGTTTGACATGGGATTTGACCGTTCCAAGTGGCAGGTTCAAGGCCTCGGCCGCCTCGCCGTGCGAAAGACCCGCGCCGTAGCACATGGTCACGCACAGCCGCTCCGGGGCGCCCAGGGTCTTGAGCGCCTCGTCGAGATCGATCCTGCCGGCGGCCTCGGACTGGACAGCGCCTTCATGAGCGCTGTCTTCCTCGGCCTCGGCCGCCAGGCTGGCCAGCCGCTTCTCGCGCTGCAGTCGGCGCAGGTACTGGCGCGCCGCGATCCGCTTCACCCAACCGGCGAAGGCCCCCTCGCCGCGGAATTCGGCGATCCCTTCGAAGGCCGCGAGAAAGGCGTCCTGAGCCACGTCGTCCGCCTCGGCCGCGGGCGCGCCCATCCGGCGCAGCAGGCCCCGGACCCCCGATCCGTGCCGTCGGACCAGCTCGCCGAAGGCGCGCCTGTCCCCCGTGGCCGCCAGGGCCGCCAGCTCCACGTCGTGAAGCGATGCCAGCCTGGTGTGTTGAGAGCCCGGCATTGGGCTTATTCCCCCTTCTCGGCCGCCTATGCCTGACGGCCGCGTCCCAGGAACGAGATCAGGATGAAGGCCAGGCCGATGAAGCCCGGGAAGCAGGCGATGCCCAGCAGCGGGAAGGTCGCGTCCGGCTCCTCGAAGTTGAGCGCCAGGCCGAGCCCGGCCACGCCCACCGCCACGCCCACCCAGATGATGCCGGTGCGCAGGTCGCGATAGGGCGAGGGCTGCGGCCGGATCTTCACGTCCTTGGTCATGGCGTCGACCACTTCGGACGGCAGCGGTTGGCCCTTCTCGATGGCGGCGCGCAGGGTTTCCTGCAGTTTCTGCCGTTCCTGGCTCCGCAGATAGGCCGGGACGAGGAACAGCGATGCGATGGATCCGAATATGATGAAGATGATCAGCACAGGTTCCACGGGGGTCTCCTTCTCTCCGATGAGCGGGCGCCTCGGCCCGTCTATGCAAGGAAAGAGGCGCCGGGCTCACCGTACAGATGCAAGCCTGGCCATGAAATCTTCGTCATGATCTGGGGAGAAGGGTCCGGCCCGTGGCCAGGATCACGATCGACGCGGCGACCGCCAACGCCATGGCGCCGGGCGCCAGTCCGCGGCCGAGGGCTTCCAGGGTGGGGGCGACGACCGGCCAGAGCAGCCAAAGCGCCGCCCCGCTGACCACGGCCGCCGAGGCGAGCCACATCAGGTCCGCCTGGAAGCGGCGGCGCGCCAGCCCCTCCAGGACCTCGGCCTGGAAGCCCGGGTCGCGGGCCGGCGGCAGGTCGGCGGCGAACAGGGCCGCCAGGCGATCGTCAGGACGGGTCATCGGTGACTCCCAGGGCCCGGAGCAGTCGCGCGCGGCCGCGCGCGACATGAGACTTGACCGTACCCAGCGGCAATTTCAGGGCGTCGGCGGCTTCGGCGTGGCTGAACTCGCCGGCCAGGCACAGCGCGACGCAGGCCCTCTGCTCCAGGGGCAGCTCGCCCATGGCGCGCTCCAGCGCCATGCGGTCCTCGGGCGTCGCGGAGGCCGTCGCCGGGACGGACT
>DASUIJ010000028.1:0-4344 GCA_036279815.1 Phenylobacterium sp.
ACGAGGCCGACATGCGGCCGCCGGCCCAGCTGCGCGATGCGATCCTGGGGGCGGGCGGCCAGGTGACCGGACTGTTCTGCAACCGGGTCACGGTCGAGCCGCCGCCGTTCCTGAAGGCGTTCGGCCTGTGACCGCCTGGGCCGACGCGACGGCCCAGGCCCGTCCGCCGGTGACGCTTCGGCGGGCCGCCACGTTCGCGGCCTCGGTGCTGATCGTGCTGGTGTTCAGCCAGGCCTGGGTTTTCCCCTTGCTCGGCGAAAAGGGCGATCCCTCCGCCAGCGGCCTGGTCCGGATGCTGTTCCTCCCGGCCTATGCGGCGGCCTTCGTCCTGCTGGCGCTCTCTCCCGTGCGCGCGACGCTGGCGACCCTGCGACAGCCCTTCCTCTTGCTGCTGATGTTGATCGTCGGCGCCTCGGTCCTGTGGTCGGTGGCGCCCGACCAGACCGTGCGGCGGACGGTGGCGATCTATGCGACCACCCTGGGCGGCGTCGTGCTGGGCGCGCGCTATCGCTGGGCCGAGCTCGCCGAGGTGCTGGGGACGGCCTTCGCCATCCTGGCGGTGATCGCGCTGGCGGTTTCGGTCGCCGTTCCGTCCATCGGGGTGATGCACGAACTCTTCCCCGGCGCCTGGCGCGGACCCTGGCCTGAGAAGAACCAGCTGGGCGGCAACATGGGCCTGGGCTTCTGCATCCTCGCCGCGGCGGCCCTGCTGAATCCCGGGCGGGCGAGGCTCTGGTGGCCGTTCGCGGCCCTGGCCCTGGGCCTGATCCTGATGTCGACCTCCAAGACCTCCCTGGTGGCGGTGATGCTGGGCATGGGCGGGCTGGTGTTCATCGCCCTGGTGCGGCGCGGGCCGGCCATGGGTGTGGTCACCACCTGGCTGGCGGTGCTGGGTCTTGTGATGCTGGGCGGGTTCGCGCTGTTCGCCTCCGACCTGTTCTTCGAGATCCTGGGCAAGGACGCCACGCTGACCGGGCGGACCAGGATCTGGGCGGCGATCATGCGGCGGATCGCCGAGCGGCCCTGGACCGGCTACGGCTACGGCGCGGTGTGGAACGAGACCGGCGCCTGGGGCCCGCTGGCCTGGATCGTCAAGGACGCCGGATTCAAGCCGCAGCACGCGCACAACGCCTGGCTGGAGCAGTGGCTGGGCCTGGGCCTCGGGGGCCTGATCGCCTTCGTCCTGATGTACCTCCAGGCCGCCGGGACCGCGGTGGTGGCCGTCTATCGCCACAAGGGCGCCTATCTCGCCCTGCCGTTCCTGATCGTCTACAGCCTGATGTCGCTGACCGAGAGCGTGGCGGTGACCTACAACGACTTCCGGTGGGTGATCTTCGTCGCCATCGCCGTGAAGCTGGCGTGGCCGGACCGGGAGTTACCCGCCTAGAGCCCGAGCCGGCGGGCCGCGTCTCCGACCGTCAGAATCTCGAACTCGGCGCCGATGGCCGCGTCGATCAGCGCGGCGAAGGTGTGCGGCGTGCAGCCCCACGGCGAGGGATTTGGCCGGACGTCATGGGTGTAGAGGATGAGCCAGGAGCGTTTTGCCTCGGCCTGGGCCAGCCAGCGCCAGGCGGCGGCCTCGCCCTGGGGT
This sequence comes from Phenylobacterium sp., assembly GCA_036279815.1. Taxonomy (GTDB): domain Bacteria; phylum Pseudomonadota; class Alphaproteobacteria; order Caulobacterales; family Caulobacteraceae; genus Phenylobacterium. The sequence goes on from DASUIJ010000028.1 coordinate 1,592, forward strand.
CCCTCGATGCCCACGGCCGGGGCCTGGTTCATGTCGCAGCCCTGGTCGATCAGGCCATGGTGCAGGCCGCGCAGGTTGCTGAACCGGTGCGAGATCGCGGCCTTCGGACCGGTCGAGACGTCGCCGTAGGGATAGGCGAAGCTTTCCGGCGCCGGCAGGCCCCAATCGGCGAAGGCGGCGAGATTTCGGGCCACGTCCCGCGCGGCGTCCTCGGACGACGCCCGGCCGCAATCGAGATGGGAATAGGTGTGGCAGGCGATCTCGTGACCGAGCTCGGAGAGCCTCAGATAGTCGTCGGCCCGGGCGCAGACACCCATGGGCGCCTCGGCGCCGGCCAGGCCCGCGGAGACGTAGTAGGTCCCCCGCAGGCCGCGGCTCTCGAGGATTTCGGCGCCGGTGGTGGCGGCGCTGAGCGGCGCGTCGTCGAACGAGAACGAGATCATCGGCCGTTGCGGGGCGAGCGGCAGCGGGCGCTGGTGGCGAAGCCGGGCCCATCGCCGGATCACCTTGCCCTTCAGCGAGCTGTCGGCGTGATAGATCTTGGTCGCGGGTTGCATCAGACGGCCTCGGCGTAAAGGGCGGCGCGGTAGAGCCGCATGGCGAAGGCCCGGGTCTTCACCGGCGCGCCTTCGATCAGGGCGTAGGCCTTGAGCAGCGGCCGCCAGAGGGGGCGGAACGGCGCACGCTTCAGGAGCCTGGCCACGCGGTAGCTGGGATAGGCTCTGACCACATCGAGATGGGCGGCGACCACCCGCGCGAAGTTGGCGGCGGACTGCTCGAACTTGGCGGCGATCACCGGGGCGGTGTCCAGGCCCAGGTGGGTGGCCGGATTGTCGAGGTGCAGGATCGGCCAGCGGCGGGCGACCCTCATGCCCCATTCCACGTCCTCCCAGCCCCAGCCGGTGAAGCTCTCGTCGAACGCCTCGGCCTCGAACACGTCGCGCCGGACCAGCAGGTTCGAGGTGAACAGGTATTTCTCGGGCGTCAGCCGGCGCTCGGCGGCGGGCAGGCAGTCCGCGTGGCCCGCCATGGCGCGGTGCAGGGCCTGGTCGGCCCTTGGCGGAACCTGATCCAGCGAAAAGCCGCCGAAGGCCACCGGGGGATCCTGGCGTTCGACCAGGTCCAGCCAGGTTCCCAGGAAGTCCGGGCTGTCGGGCAGCATGTCGCTGTCCAGGAACAGCAGGCTGGAGGCGCGGGCGTGGCCGACCAGCCGGTTCCGACCCTTGGCGCGGCCTTCGTTGCGGGCCAGCCGCACAAAGCGGGCCGGCAGCGACAGGGCGCGGATCTGGTCCGCCACGCGGGCGGCGAGGGCCGCGTCGTCGGTGCCGTCGTCCAGCAGCACGATCTCGGCCGGACCGGACTCGCGCCCAAGGGCGGCCAGCAGCGGGGCGGGATCGTCGCCCTTGAACGGGATCAGGATCGACAGGCGGGGTCTGGCCTGGGTCCACAGGGCGTTGTCGGTCAGGGTCTCGGTCATGCGAGGCTCCGGGCGCGACGCAGGCGCAGGAGACCCAGCGCGCGGCTGCGCAGGCCGCCGGCGTCCAGTCCGGCGACGATCGCGCCATAGACCAGGGCCCCGGCCCCGGCCTTGAGGAGAAGCTCCGGTAAGCCGCCCAGGGCCGGGAGCCGCGTCACCACCAGCGCCATGGCGACACTTGCGCCCCCGGCCTGGGCCAGGGTGAGCCAGGGGATCGGCAGGGACATGGCGCGGCGGCCCAGCAGCATCGACGCGGCCAGACCGATCCCGTAGCTCGCGGGCGTCGCCCAGAGCGCGCCGTCCAGGCCGAAGCGGGGGATCAGGATCAGGTTCAGCATCACATTGATCCCGGCGGGGATCGCCATGGCCGCCATCAGGAAGGCGGTGCGCCGGCCCAGGGTGAAGGCCTGGTGGAAATAGTGGGTGGTCAGGCCGGCCAGGAGGCCGGAAAGCGCGATCCACGGCGTCACATGGGCGGCTCCGGCCGCCAGGGCGCCGCCGATCATCAACTGGGAAAGCGGGGCGGCCACCAAGGCCAGCCCCATGGCGGCCGGCAGGGTCAGCAGCAGCATGAGCTGGGCCTGCTCGCGGGCCGCCTCCTGCAGCGATCGGCGGCCGCCACGCTCCAGGGCCATGATCAGGGCGGGCCCGCCCGCGGCGCCCAGCCAGATGAACACGACGTCCAGGGTGCGGTTCGCGAGGCTGTAGCCCGCGTGGTAGAGGCCGACCGCCGCCTGGTCCAGGAAGGCGGCCAGCAGGAACCGGTCGGTGGTGGCCAGCACGAGGGCCAGGATCAGGGACAGGGCCACGGGCAGGCCATAGGCGGCGTGGCTGCGCGCCCGGCTGGGCTCGAACCGTCCGGCGACGGCGCGACGATGCTCCTGGGGAAGGACGAAGGGCAGGGCCAGGGCGGCGGCCACGCCGGCTCCGATCAGGGGCGCGGCGCCGCCTGCGCCCATCGCGGCGGCGGCCACGCCGATGGCGAAGGCGCCTATTGTCTGGCCCATGTCCAGCAGGGCGGCGGAGCGAACCTCGCCGGCGGCGCGGCGGCGTTCCTGGGCGAGCTTGGCGAAGGTGCGGGGCAGGGTGGCGGCCAGGCCGGCCAGCACCGCCCAGCGCAGGCCTTCGTGCATCGGCCAGAGCCAGGCGACCAGTCCGGCCAGGGGCAGGGCCGCCGCCAGCAGGGCCCAGGCGCGGTAGACCGTGGCGGCGTGGTGGGCCCCGTCGTCGTTGTCGGCCTCGCCGGCCCAGAAGCGCGCCATCGCGGCTTCGTTCC
>DASUIJ010000029.1:0-6563 GCA_036279815.1 Phenylobacterium sp.
GATCGGGCGGCCGGTCAACGTGCTGGGCATCATCGTCCCCACCATCGAGGCGGCCACCGGCCTGCCCTGGGAGCACGAGGCCGAGCGCCGCGGCGACAAGGTCGAGAAGCTGGACATCCTGGCGGTGTTCTCCACCCCGGCCACCGCCCGGTCGCGGGTCTACGAGATCGAGATCGACAAGCGCCGCCAGGACGTGGCGGTGTTCGTCGAGCCCTGCCCGAACCTGGCCCAGATGATCGAGGCCGGCGCCGGCGCCGTCGAGCTGGCCACCGAGGTCGAGCGCCACGTCAGCCAGATCTCCACCCGCATCGGACGGGCGCCGGACCGCGCCATCCTCGGCTGCACCCACTACGAGATGGTGGCCGACATGTTCCGCGCCGCCCTGAAGCCCGGCACCCCGCTGATCCACCAGCCCGACGCCACGGCCGACGCCCTGGAGGCCTATCTGGCCAAGCATCCGGAATACCGGCCGGGGACCGGCGGCTCGCGCCGGTTTCTCACCACCGGAACCCCCGGCGCCCAGAACATCCTGGTTGAGACCTTCTGGGGAGGGCCTCTAAGCTTCGATCCGGCCTAGGCGCGCCATCCGGCGAACGGGCCGCCGGTCCGCCGGGCATGGGGAGACGACCGATGAGACCTGCGATTCTGGCCGGGGTCTGCGCCCTGGCGGCGGCGGGCGGCGCCCGCGCCGAGGTGGTCGACAGGTCGCCGGCGGGGTTCGAGGTGCGCTATGAGCAGACCCTCGACGCCTCCCAGGCCAAGGTCCGCGCCGCCGTCCTCGACGTGGGACGCTGGTGGGACGCGGAGCACACCTATTCCGGCGACGCCCGGAACATGTCGATCGACCTGGCGACCGGCTGCTTCTGCGAAAAGCTGAAGGACGGCTTCGTCCGGCACATGACCGTGGTCTATTCCGCCGCCGGGGGCCTGACCCTGGCGGGCGCCCTTGGGCCGCTGCAGACCACCGGCGCCTCCGGCCACATGGCGTTCGTCTTCAAGCCCGCGGGGCCGGACAGGACGGTGCTCACCATGACCTACGATGTCGGCGGCTATGTCCGGGGCGGGCTGGCGGAAACCTGGGCCGGGCCGGTGGACCAGGTCCTCGACCGGCAGATGAAACGGCTCGGGAGCCTCATCGCCACGGGCAAGCCCGACTAGGGCGCCGACTCCCTCGTCTGTCGGGGAAAGTCCCGTCATCCCGGCCGAAAGCCCGCTCTTGCGGGCGGAAGAGCCGGGACCCAGGGGACCGGGCCGGGCCTGAAGCCATGGCCGCCTCCGAGCCCGGTCGCCTGGCTCCCGGGTTCGGCCTGCGGCCGCCCCGGGATGACGCTGATCTGTCCGCGCCGGACCTTAATCTGTCCAAACATGGGACGTTCCCGGGGCGGCAGGGCCTGGACTTTCGCCACAATTTCGACTTCCTGTGGCCCTTCCCCGGTCACAAGGGTTCACGAAGCCTGAATTTGTGTCGGGGGATGCAAGCCTAGGAGGCCCTATGCCCACGCCCTCGACCCTCGGTCGGACCCGTAAACTCGTCACCGTCGCGGTCGTTCTCGGGGCGCTCAGCCTCGGTGGCTGCGCCACCAAGAAATTCGTCACCGAGACCCTGGCCCCCGTTTCCGCGCGCCTCCAGGACCACGACGGCAAGCTCCAGAACCTCGACCGGACCAGCCGCGAAGCCCTGGAACGGGCCACCGCCGCCGGCAAGCTGGCCGAGGGCAAGTTCCTCTACGCCGTGGTGCTGTCGGACGACGCCGTGAAGTTCCCCTCCGACCAGTCGGCGCTCTCGCCCGAGGCCCAGTCCCGGCTCTCCGCTCTGGCCGACAAGCTGAAGTCGGAGAACAAGAACGTCTATATCGAGATCCAGGGCCACACCGACGACCGGGCCGACAACGCCTACAATCTGCGCCTGGGAAGCGACCGGGCCGAGGCCGTCCGCCGCTATCTGAGCCTGCAGGGCATCGCGCTCAACCGCATGTCCACCATCTCCTACGGCGAGGAAGCCCCGGTGGCCGACAACACCACCCGCGAAGGCCGCGCCCAGAACCGGCGCGTCGCGCTGGTGGTGCTGAACTAGCCGGGCGCTCCGGGCCGGGTTTCAGCCCGGCCCGAGACCTGCCGCGACCGCCGCGCTATAGGTTCATTCGATTGCCTTTGAGAGCGGGATAGAGAGCGCCTATATACGGGGTCGCAACCGCCCCGGATACTCTCCCGAAATGCTCCCGACCCTGCGCCAACTCCAGTACCTGAAGCTGCTCGCCGAGCACGGCGCCTTCGGCAAGGCCGCCGAGGCCGCCCACGTCACCCAGCCCACCCTGTCGGCCGGCATCCAGGAACTGGAGAAGATCCTGGGGGCCCCCGTGGTCGACCGGGCCCGCTCCGGCGTCATCCTGACCGCCGTCGGCGAGGCGGCGCTCTCCCGCGCCCACGTGATCCTCAACGAGGCCGAGGAGCTGGTCCAGGCCGCCCGCAACGCCGGCCAGCCGCTGACCGGCCGCTTCCGCCTGGGGGTGATCCCGACCATCGCCCCCTTCCTGCTGCCCAAGGCCCTGCCGCTGATGCGCACCCGCTTCCCGAAGCTGCGGCTGTTCCTGCGCGAGGACCTGACCCAGCGCCTGATCGCGGCCCTGAAGGCCGGCCAGCTCGACGCCGCCCTGATCGCCCTGCCGTTCGACATGGCGGGTCTCTCCCACGCCCACGTCTCCGACGACGAGCTGCTGGCCGCCCTTCCGGCCAACCATCCCCTGGCGGCCGAACTCGAGACCCCGGCCTGGGCTCTGGCGGGCGAGGACCTGATCCTGCTGGAGGACGGCCACTGCCTGCGCGACCACGCCCTGGCCGCCTGCCGCCTGAAGCCGACCCGCGACGCGGACGGCGAACAGGCCTTCGCCGCCACCTCCCTGCCGACCCTGGTCCAGATGGTGGGCTCGGGCCTGGGCGTCACCTTCCTGCCGGCCATGGCGGTCGAGGCGGGCCTCACCGAGAGCGCGCCGGTGGCCGTGCGCTCGCTGAGGGACGAGCACGCCAGCCGCGAGATCGTCGTCGCCTGGCGGGCCGGATCGAGCCGCGGCGCCGAAGGCCGCCTCCTCGCCGAGACCCTGCGCGCGGCCTGATCCCGCGACAAGATTCTGGAGCGGACTTGCATTCCGATGCAGTTTAGATATATCTGCCATATCGATATGTCTAAATAGGATCGAAAATATGCACAGACACTTTGGAAACCGTCACGAACACCGCAGCCGCCACGGCTGGGGCGGACACATGCGAGATCACGTGCGCCCCCATCGCGGCCGCAACCGCGAGGGCCGCATCGGCCGGCTGCTGGAGCACGGCGACCTGCGCTTCGTGATCCTGGCCCTCGTCGCCGAAAAGCCGCGCCACGGCTACGACGTGATGCGCGAACTGGAAGAGCGGACGGGCGGATCGTACCGGCCTTCGCCGGGCGTCATCTATCCGACCTTCTCGCTGCTGGAGGACGAGGGTTTCGTGCGTCCGTCGGGCGACGAGGCCGGCCGCAAGGCCTACGAGATCACGCCCGCCGGAAAGGACGCCCTGGAAGGGAACCGCGTCGCCGTGGACGCCATCTTCGCCCGGCTGGACGAAGCCGGGACCCAATCCTCGGGCGCCCGGCCGAAGCTGCAGCGCGCCATGCAGAATCTGGGGGTCGCGCTCGGCCTGCGCATGCAGCGGGGCGACGTCAGCGAGGCGCAGATCGACGCCATCGCCGCGGCCATCGACGAAGCGGCCGGCAAGATCGAGCGGACCTAGGGCCGTATGCGTCGGGTGAGGTAGAGCGCCAGCTCGTCGTCCACCCGAACGACCTGCATCGGCTTCACCTGCACCTGTTCCGCGGCGATCCCGCGCCCGTCCGGCAGGTAGCCGCGCAATATGTAAAGGCGCTGGGCCGGCCCGTAGTCGGGATAGAGCCCGACGCCCAGGCCGGCGACGTCGGAGCGGGTGGCGATAAGCGCCTCGGCGGCGTCCATCAGGGCCGTGCCGATCCCCTGGCGGCGGAAGCGGGGCAGGACGTTGAAGTCCTGGATCTCCGGAATCCCCGCCTCGCCGAACGGCCCGTAGCCGCTCTCCCACAGCACGGTGACGTAACCGGCGAACGCGCCGTCGACCCGCGCCACCAGGACCGGACGGACATCGGCCGTCTGCTCATCCAGATAGCGCTCGTACTGGGCGGCGGGCTTGTTCCAGCCGATCGCGTCGAACGCCGCCTCGAAGACAGGCGGATCGTCGGCGCGAAGCGGCGTGATCTCCAGCATCAGTCGATCAGTTTCTGGGCCAGGTAGACATAGTGCCTGGCCCAGCGGCGAGCGTTGAGTTCGGGGTCGGCGTCGTTGGCGTGGCCGCCGAAAGTCTGCTCGTAATAGAGGTAGGGAACGCCCATGGCCTCCAGCCGGGCGGCGAATTTCCGCGCATGGCCCGGATGCACCCGGTCGTCGCGGGTGTTGGTGGTGATGTAGGCTTCCGGATAGGACACTCCGGGCTTCAGGTTCTGGTAGGCGGAATAGCTTGCGATGAACGCCGCGTCGGCGGGGACGTCGGGGTCGCCGTACTCCCCGACCCAGGAGGCCCCGGCCGACAGCTTGTGATAGCGCAGCATGTCCACCAGCGGGCTTTCCACCACCACGGCGTTCCACAGTTCCGGATGCTGGGTCATCGACACGGTGGTCAGGACGCCGCCGTTGGAGCGGCCGTAGATGCCCAGCCGGCGCGGCGAAGTGAGGCCGCGGGCGGTCATGTCGCGGGCCACCGCCGCGAAATCGTCGAACGACAGCTGGCGCTTCTCGCGCAGTACGGCGTCGTGCCAGGCCGGGCCGAACTCGCCGCCGCCCCGGATATTGGCGATCACATAGGCGCCGCCCCGCTCCAGCCATATCTTGCCCATTTCCGGCAGGTAGATCGGCGGCTTGGCCACCTCGAAACCGCCATAGCCGTACATGATGGTCGGCGTGGAGCCGTCGAGCTTCGCGGCCTTCGGGCGCACCACGAAATAGGGGATCCTGGCCCCGTCCGACGAGGTCGCCCAGTATTGCTCGACCACGTCCCCGGAGGCGTCGAAGCGGGGCGGCAGGGTCTTGACCTGGGCGGACTGGCCGGTGGCCGCATCGACGAACCACAGGCTGGTGGGGTCGAGGAAGCCCTCGGCGGAGACGAACAGGCCGTCGTCCTGCGAACCGGTGGAGCGGATCTGGAAGGTGGCGTCCTTGGGCAGGTTCAGGCGCTCGGCCGCCCAACGGCCGCGGGCCAGGTCGTAGACGTCGACCGCGCCCTTCACCTCGTCCAGCAGGTTGATCACCAGCTTTCCGGCGGTGGCGTCCACCTCCTGGATCGCCTGGCGCGGACCGGGCTGGAACACCAGCTCCGGCGTCGCGCCGAACTGGTCCAGCCTGTAGGCCACGACGGCGCCGGCCTCGAAGCCGTTCCAGGCTTCCTTGAGGGTGAACACCATCCGCCCGTTCACATAGGCGTCGAAGCTGGCCTTCAGGGGCAGGGCGATGCGGCTGGTCTTGCCCGCGGCCCAGAGACTGTATTCCGAACGGAAGAAGTCCACGCCCCGGCGCAACACCACGCCGTCGGCCTTGCCGCCCGCGCCATAAAGCACCAGCGGCGTGGCCGAGACGTCGGTCTTCTGTCCGCGGAAGATCTCCCTGGCGGCCCCGGCGCGGGTCACGGTCTTCAGCACATAGGCGTAGCCCGAAGCGGTCACTTCGCCGGGGATCCACTCGCGGCCGGCGATCACCGTATCGGCGTCCAGCCAGGAAACGTTCTGCTTGCCGATCGGAAAGCGGAAGCCGCCCTCCACGAAGGCCTTCTTCGCCGTATCGAACTCGCGGATCTCCACCGCGTCGCCGCCGCCGTCCGACAGGCGCACCAGGCAGCGGGTCTCGGCGGGCTTCAGGCAGGTCGCGCCCTTCCAGATCCAGTTCCTGCCTTCGGTCTTCGACAGGGCGTCGAGATCGATCAGGGTCTCCCAGGCCGGCTCCGACGTGCGGAACGAAGCCAGGCTGGCATGGCGCCAGATCCCATGCACGTGGGCGGCGTCCTGCCAAAGGTTGTCCACCCCGCCGGCCCGGAAGGTCGGCCAGGGAATCCGGTCCTGGGCGGTGAAGATGTTTCGGGCTTCCGCGTGGAAGGCGGCGTAGCGAGGGTCGTTCTCCAGACGCGTGGCGGTCTTTGCGTTCTGGCCCTCGACCCAGGTCATCGACCTGGGCGCGTCGATGTCTTCCAGCCATTGGAACGGGTCGGCCGCCGACTGGGCGTGGGCGGCGGGAGCGAGCAAAAGAGCGCAGGCGAGCGCCACGACGATACGGTTCATGGCGCGTGACTTAAGGGCGCCGGGCGCAGCTTGTCTCGCCAAAGGTGCTCGCAGGCGGAATCTCGCCTATATAGCCGCCAAGATGAGCCGTCCGTTCCTGAAGATGAATGGGCTCGGCAACGACTTCGTCGTGGTCGAGGCCAGATCCGCCCCCTTTGCGCCGACCGGCGACGAGGTTCGCCGGATCGCGAGTCGCACCCGGGGAATCGGCTGCGACCAGCTGGTGTCCATAGAGCCG
>DASUIJ010000030.1:0-6051 GCA_036279815.1 Phenylobacterium sp.
GCGCTCGAAGCCCTCGCCGCCCTGGTCAGCGCCAGGTTCGACGAGGAGGAGTAGGGCGGTTTCCGGGCGCGCCCTCAGGTCTTCAGCTTGTACCCGGTCCGGAAGATCCAGGTGATGGCCGCCAGGCAGGCCAGCATGAAGCCGAAAGTGGCCGCCAGGCTGATCGAGACCCCGACGTCGGAGATGTCGTAGAAGGCCCAGCGGAAGCCGCTGACCAGATAGACCACCGGGTTGAACAGGGCGATCTTCTGCCAGACGCCGGGCAGCATGCTGATCGAGTAGAAGCTCCCGCCCAGGAAGGTCAGCGGCGTCACGATCATCATCGGCACGATCTGCAGCTTCTCCCAGCCGTCGGCCCACACCCCGATGATGAAGCCGAACAGGGAGAAGGTGATCGAGGTGAGGATCAGGAAGGCCAGCATCACCACCGGGTGGGCGATCTCGAACGGCACGAACAGCCGGGCGGTGGCCATGATGATCAGGCCCAGGATCACCGACTTGGTCGCCGCCGCGCCCACATAGCCCACCACGATCTCCAGCGCCGAGATCGGCGCCGACAGCACCTCGTAGATGGTCCCCGAGAATTTCGGCATGTAGATGCCGAAGCTGGCGTTGGAGATGCTCTCGGTCAGGATCGACAGCATGATCAGGCCGGGCACGATGAAGGCGCCGTAGCTGACCCCGTCGATCCTGGCCATGCGCGAGCCGATCGCCGCGCCGAACACGATGAAATAGAGCGAGGTCGAGATCACCGGCGAGGCGATCGACTGCAGCAGCGTCCGCCAGGTGCGGGCGAGCTCGAAGTGGTAGATGGCGCGGACGGCGTAGAGGTTCATGCGGCGCCCCTGACCAGGCTGACGAAGATCTCTTCCAGCGAGCTCTCCTGGGTCTTCAGGTCCTTGAAGTCGATGCCGTGCTCGCCCAGGCGCCGCAGCAGGCCGGCGATGCCGGTGCGGTCCGCCGAGGCGTCGAAGGTGTAGACCAGCTGGTCTCCCTCGGCCGACAGCTCCAGCGGCTCGCCCGACAGGGCCGCCGGGATCGCCGCCAGCGGCTCCTGCAGGTGCAGGATCAGCTGCTTCTTGCCGAGCTTCTCCATCAGCGCCGCCTTGTCCTCCACCAGGATGATCTCGCCCCCGGAGATCACCCCGATCCGGTCGGCCATCAGCTCGGCCTCCTCGATGTAATGGGTGGTCAGGATGATGGTGACGCCGCTCTCGCGCAGGCCCCGCACCATCTCCCACATGTCGCGGCGCAGCTCCACGTCGACCCCGGCCGTGGGCTCGTCCAGGAACAGGATCTTGGGCTCGTGGGACAGCGCCTTGGCGATCATCACCCGGCGCTTCATGCCGCCGGACAGCGCCATGATCCTGGAGTCCTTCTTGTCCCAGAGGGAAAGGTCCCGGAGCACCTTCTCCAGATAGGCCGGGTTCGGCGGCTTGCCGAACAGGCCGCGGGAGAACTTCACCGTGTCCATCACGGTCTCGAAGGCGTCGGTGTTCAGTTCCTGCGGCACCAGGCCGATCTTGGCGCGGGCGGCGCGGTAATCGCGCACGATGTCGTGGCCGTCGGCCAGCACCACGCCGGCGCTGGGATTGACGATGCCGCAGACGATGCTGATCAGGGTGGTCTTGCCGGCGCCGTTGGGACCCAGCAGGGCGAAGATCTCGCCCTTGCGGATGTCCAGGTCCACGGCCTTCAGCGCCTGGAAGCCTCCGGCGTAGGTCTTGGACAGCTTCCGGACGGAAATGATCGGCGTCACTTAAGGCGGCCCCTCTTCGGCGTCCCCGCCAGATAGGGCCGGGGTGAAGCTCAAGCTAGCCCGCAGGACGAATTGAGCGGTGCGATCCCGACATCGCGGGTGAATTCCGCGAACGCCCGGCGCCTAGCGGAAGGTGAAGCGGAGCTTGGCGCCGAGGAACCTGCCGTTGGGGTCGACGCCGTAGGCGGCCGCGCCGCCGCCGCCGTCCCGACTGGGCTGCAGCCCGCAGAGGAATCCGAACGAGCCGACCACGTCGTCGCCTGCGAACCGATGGTCCACGGAGGTCCGCGCCACGCCGGCGGCGCGCAGGGCGTTGGCCTGGGCGTAGGTCGAGGCGCGCGGCGTCGCCGCCCCTGCGAGGTCGATGGCCGGGCGGGGGGTCTCGGCGCGATAGGCGGCGACCGGGACGACCGGCCGCGGCGCGATCGGCGGGTCGGCGGCGGCGATGGCGGCGGCCATGAAGAGGATCATCGGCGGTCTCCTGCGCGTCTGGCGGATGCGGAGTTTAGACCACTCATCGCCGGGCTTGGCGAGACGGCGGCCCGCGGCGGTCATTGTCCTGCGCCGTGGCCCGGGCGATGGTCCAGGGGTGGACGCGCAGGACAGATACGTCATCAGGCCGGTCGCCAGGGCGGACCTGCCCCTGATCGGCAGGTGGCGGACCCTGCCGCACGTGGCGCGATGGTGGGGCGAGGCGTCCGTCGAGCCGGAGATCGAGAAGCTTGCCGATCCCCGCATCGCCATGTGGCTGGTCGAGCAGGATGGCCGGCCCTTCGCCTTCGTGCAGGACTATGACGTGCACGGCTGGTCGCCGCACCCCTTCGCCCATCTGCCGCCGGGATCGCGCGGAATGGACCTGTATGTCGGCGAGCCGCCCATGGTCGGTCGCGGGCATGGGTCCCGTCTGCTCCGCCAGCACGTCGACGACCTGTTCCGCCGGGGCGTCCCCGCCGTCGGCATCGACCCGCACCCCGACAACGGTCCTGCGCGACGCTGTTTCGAAAAGGCGGGCTTCGCCGCGGTCGCCGGGCCCCTCGACACCCCCTGGGGGCGGGCGATCCTGATGGAGCGTCACGCCTAAGGTCCGGCGGGGCGAAACCTCCCGCCCCGCGGGCGCCTACCCCACCGGGCTCGGCTCGGCCTTGGCGGTCCCCATCGGGCGCATGCCCAGGTCCGCCATCAGGGCCGCGTCGGTGTCCTTGTCCGGATTGGCGGTGGTCAGCAGCCTGCCGCCGATGAACATCGAGTTGGCCCCGGCCAGGAAGCACAGGGCCTGCAGCTCGCGGCTCATGTGCTCGCGCCCGGCCGACAGCCGCACCACCGTCCTGGGGCAGACGATGCGCGCCACCGCGATCATGCGGACGAACTCGAAGCCGTCCACGGCCTTGGAGTCCCCCAGCGGCGTGCCGGGGATCGGCATCAGGTCGTTGATCGGCAGGCTGTCGGGATGGGCGGGCAGGGTCGCCAGGGCGTGAAGCAGGCCGGCGCGGTCCTTGCGGGTCTCGCCCATGCCGACGATGCCGCCGCAGCAGGTGTTCATGCCCACCGAGCGCACGGCTTCCAGGGTGTCCAGACGGTCCTGGTAGGTCCGGGTGGTGACGACCTTGTCGTAATAGTCCGGCCCGGTGTCGAGGTTGTGGTTGTAGTAGTCGAGGCCGGCGTCCTTCAGCGACTGGGCCTGTTCGCGGGTGAGCATGCCCAGCGTCGCGCAGGTCTCCAGGCCCAGGGCCTTCACGCCGCGGATCATCGCCGCCACCTTGGGAACGTCGCGGTCCTTCAGGTCGCGCCAGGCGGCGCCCATGCAGAAGCGCTGCGCCCCGCCGGCCTTGGCGTCCATGGCCGCGGCGATGACGGCGCCGGCGTCCATCAGCTTGGTCGCCTGCACCCCGGTGTCGAAGTGCTGGGACTGGCTGCAGTAGCCGCAGTTCTCGGCGCAGCCGCCGGTCTTCACGCTCAGCAGCTGCGACAGCTGCACCTCGGCGGGGTCGAACCCGGCGCGGTGGATCTCGGCGGCGCGGAACACCAGCTCCGCGAAGGGAAGCTCGAACAGGGCCTCCACCTCGGCCAGCGACCAGTCATGACGCGGCTGGGCGGGATCTGCGGGGCGGACATGGGCGTTCATGGGGGGATCCTTTGACTGCCGGGCGGACTTACACCGCCGGCCCCTGCGTACGCAACGCGAGGCGGCGCTTGACCTGCCGCAATGTGCGCTGTGGTGATAGGGGCTAGGGCCATGCGGCCAGTCTGCGACAGGGGGGCCGTTTGGCCAGCGAGGACCGCGAGATCGAGTTGAAGTTCCTGTGCGAGCCCAGGGACCTCGACGCCGTCCTCGCCGCGGCGCCCGGCGAAGGGATCCAGACCCGCACCCTGACCTCCACCTATTTCGACACCCCGGACAACGCCTTGAGCCGCGGCCACATCTCGCTTCGCCTGCGCGACGGGGGCGCGCACCGGGTCCAGACGCTCAAGCGGGGCGAGGGCTTCGCCCGCGAGGAACATGAGGGCCCGGCTCCCGCCAAGGGCCTCGACCTTTCGGTTCCCGCCCTCAAGCGGGCCCTGACGCCGGCCCAGCGCCGCAGCCTCGCCCCGGTCTTCACGGTCTCGGTCAGCCGTCGGCAGCGCACCTTCACCCATGCCGGAGCGGAGATCGAGCTGGCGGTCGACGAGGGGGCGGTCACCTCCGGCGACCGTCGCCGGACCATCTGCGAGGTCGAGCTCGAACTGATGGCCGGCCCGCCGGAGGCCCTGTTCGACCTGGCCCGGACCCTGTCGCAGACCGCCCCGCTCTACCTGTCCTTCGATGGCAAGGCCTCCCAGGGCCAGGCCCTTCGCGACGGGACGGAGTCCTCGCCGCGCAAGGCGGAAAAGGCGAAACTCAGGCGCGGCGCCAACGCCGCCGACGCCTTCCAGTCCATCGCGCGCAACGCCCTGACCCTGATCTCGGCCAACGCCCTGGTGCTGCGCGAAGCCGACGGCGAGGAGGTCCTGCACCAGCTGCGGGTGGCGGTCCGCCGCCTGCGCAGCGCCATCTCCATCTTCAAGCCCATCGCCGCGGACGACATGATGTCCACCATCCAGGGTGAGCTGAAGTGGCTGCTCGGCGCCTGCGACGAGGCCCGGGACCTCGACGTCTTCGCCCACGACAACGCCGCGCTCGACCCCGCGGGCCATGCCTTCGCCCCCGCCGTCGAGGCTGCGCGGGCCGGCGCCCACGCCAAGGCCTGCGCCGCGGTGGCGTCCAGGCGTTTCCGCGACCTTGTGCTGGAGGCCACCGCCTGGGTGGAGACGGGCGCCTGGCTGACGACCCCGGGCAAGGCGGCCAGGAAGCGCAAGGGGTCGGCCCGCGACTTCGCGGTCAAGGCGCTGGCCGCCCGCTGGAAGCGGCTTCTCAAGGCGGGCGCGAAGTTCCAGGACCTGGACGACGAAGGCCGCCACAGGCTGCGGATCGAGGGCAAGAAGCTGCGATATTCCATGGAGGCGTTCGCGCCGCTGTTCGATGCGCGGGGCTCGGCCCGGTTCCTGACCCGGCTCAAGGACCTGCAGGACCAGCTGGGGCTGCTCAACGACGGCGCCGTCGCCGCGAAGCTGGTGGAGCGGCTGGGCCCGACGGGCGAGGGCCGCGCCGCCGCCAGACGGCTGCTGGCCGCCCGCGACGCCCGGCGGGCCAAGACCCTGAAGGCCGCCGCCAAGGCGATGAAGTCCCTGGCCGCTGCAAATCCGCCCTGGATCATATAAAGATTTCTTTATACGTTTCTTGCGAGGGATGCCGGCCCCGGTTATAGAGCCAGCCAAACACGCCCGGACGCCTGAGACACCGGCGCCCGCGGTCCAGAGCCGACAGGATTCCCGATGACCGACTATGTGGTGAAAGACATTTCCCTGGCCGACTACGGCCGCAAGGAGATCGAGATCGCCGAAACCGAGATGCCGGGCCTGATGGCCACGCGCGCCGAGTTCGGCAAGAGCCAGCCGCTGAAGGGCGCCCGTATCGCCGGCTCCCTGCACATGACCATCCAGACCGCCGTGCTGATCCAGACGCTGGAAGCGCTGGGCGCCGAGGTCCGCTGGGCCTCGTGCAACATCTTCTCCACCCAGGACCACGCCGCCGCGGCCATCGCCGCCGCCGGCACCCCGGTGTTCGCCATCAAGGGCGAGAATCTGGTGGAGTACTGGGAATACGCCCACCGCATCTTCGAATGGGCCGACGGCGGCTACCCGAACCTGATCCTCGACGACGGCGGCGACGCCACCCTGCTGTGCGTGCTCGGCCCGAAGGCCGAGAAGGATCCGAC
>DASUIJ010000031.1:0-3033 GCA_036279815.1 Phenylobacterium sp.
CTTCGACAAGCTGCGGGCCGATGTCGCCAAGGCGGCCGGCGGTTAGGCCAAAACTTGCGTGGGGCCGCTCGCGACCCCATAACGCGCCCATGTCCAGCCAAGCGCCCTCCAAGCGCCTCTACATCAAGACCTACGGCTGTCAGATGAACGTCTATGACAGCGAGCGCATGGCCGACGTCCTTGCGCCGCTCGGCTATGGCGTGACCTCGACGCCGGAAGACGCCGATCTGGTGGTCCTCAACACCTGCCACATTCGCGAGAAGGCCACCGAGAAGGTCTATTCCGAGCTCGGCCAGATCAAGCTGATGAAGCAGGCCCGCGCCGAGGCCGGCGCCAAGATGACCATCGCCGTGGCCGGCTGCGTCGCCCAGGCGGAGGGCGAGCAGATCATGCTGCGCCAGCCGGCCGTCGACCTGGTGGTCGGACCGCAGGCCTATCACCAGCTGCCCGAACTGATCGCCCGCGCCCACCGCGCCCGTGGCGAGCGTCTGGCCGCAGACTTCGCCGCCGACGAGAAGTTCGACGCCTTGCCGACGGCGCGCAATCCCGACGGCGTCACCGCCTTCCTGACAGTGCAGGAGGGGTGCGACAAGTTCTGCACCTTCTGCGTCGTGCCCTACACGCGCGGCGGCGAGTGGTCGCGCCCGATCGAGACTATCGTGGCCGAGGCCCGCGATCTCGCGGCCAAGGGCGTGCGCGAGGTCACCCTGCTGGGTCAGAACGTCAACGCCTACGCCGGGGAGGGGGGCCTCGCGGGCCTGGCTCGTCAGCTGGCCAAGATCGAAGGCCTGGACCGCATCCGCTACACCACCAGCCATCCCGCTGACATGGATGAGGCGCTGATCGAAGCGCACGCCGAGCTGCCGGAGCTGATGCCCTACCTGCACCTGCCCGTTCAGGCCGGGTCGGACAAGATCCTCAAGGCGATGAACCGCGCGCATACGGCCGAGAGTTATCTGCGGCTCGTCGAGAAGATCCGCGCTGCACGGCCTGACATCGCCATGTCCGGCGACTTCATCGTCGGCTTCCCGGGCGAACGCGACGCCGACTTCGAGGCGACCCTGCAGCTGGTCCGTGAAGTCGGCTACGCCGCCTCGTTCACCTTCAAATATTCGCGCCGTCCCGGCACCCCGGCCGCGGCGCTGCCGGGTCAGGTGGCCGAGGAGGTCAAGGACGAGCGGCTGGCTCGCCTGAACGCCCTCATCGACGAGCAGCAGCGCGCCTTCAACGCCGCCCAGGTCGGCAAGGTGCTGCCGGTGCTGTTCGAAAAGCCCGGTCGCCATCCTGGTCAGCTTTCGGGACGCAGCCCCTATCTCCAGGCCGTGCACTGCGAAGGTCCGGATCGTCTGATCGGCCAGATCGTTCCGGTCCGGATCGAGACCGCCCACAAGATGAGCTTGGCTGGCGTCCTCGAGATGGAGACCGCGTGAGCCGGCCCGAATACATTCCGCTCTCCGACGAGGCCGCCCGCGCGGTCGCCGGTCCCTCCAGCCGCCACGCCGCCCTGATCGAAGACGCATTCAACGTTCTGATCGAGACGCCGGGCGGAGGGGTGTCGGTTGACGGCGACGCCAAGTCGCGCGCCGGAGCCAAGCAGGCGATCAGCGCCCTCGCCGCCGCGGCCGACTCCGGACGCGACATCAGCGAAGCTGATGTCCGCGTCGCGATCGGCAACGCGCGCGCCGGGACGGGCAAGTCGCCCGCTGGTCTGCCGGCCGGGCGTCGCGGCCAGGTCGCGCCGCGCACGCCGGGCCAGGCCCGCTACCTGCAGGCGCTCGCCAAGTGCGACCTGGTGTTCGGGCTGGGTCCTGCCGGCACGGGGAAGACCTTTCTGGCCGTCGCCCATGGCGCCGGCCTGCTGCTGCGCGGCGAGGTCGACCGCCTGATTGTCAGCCGTCCCGCCGTCGAGGCGGGCGAGCGGCTCGGCTTCCTGCCGGGCGACATGAACGAGAAGGTCGATCCCTACATGGCGCCGGTCTGGGAGGCGCTGACCGATATCCTCGGGGCCGAGCAGCTGCGGCGCCGACGGGACAAGGGCGAGATCGAGGTCGCGCCGATCGCCTTCCTGCGCGGCCGCACGCTCAGCCACGCCTTCATCATCATCGACGAAGCCCAGAACACCACACGGCTCCAGATGAAGATGGTGCTGACCCGTATTGGCGAGGGCTCGCGCATGGCGGTGACCGGCGATCCCAGCCAGATCGATCTGGTCAACGCCGCCGACTCCGGGCTGGCCCATGCGGTCGGCCTGCTGGAGGGCGTCGAGGGTGTCGGGGTCAACCGCTTCACGGCCGAAGACATCGTGCGCCATCCGATGGTTGAGCGTATCGTGCGGGCCTACGACGCCGATGCGGCCAAGAGCGGACGGGCGATTTGATCGATATCGAGATCGAGGACGAGGCCTGGGCCACGGCCGCGCCCGATGCCGAAGACCTGACTGAGGAAGCGGTGCTGGCCACCCTGGCCCAGATCGACTTCGAAGGCGGCGGCATCACCGTGCTGCTTACCGACGACGAGAGCGTCCGCGACCTCAACGCCCGCTTCCGCGACAAGGACAAGCCGACCAATGTGCTGTCGTTTCCGGCGCCGGCGAACCCGGAGGGCCATCTGGGCGACATCGCTCTGGCGTTCGGCGTCTGCGCGCGGGAGGCGTTGGAGCAGGGAAAGCCGCTGGCCCACCACCTTCAGCACCTGGTGGCGCATGGGGTCCTGCATCTAGTAGGGTATGATCACGAGACCGACGCCGAGGCCGAAGAAATGGAAGGTCTCGAGCGCGTCATCCTGGCCGGCCTGGGGATTCCGGATCCCTATGCGGCCTGACTTGGACATTCGGACCGCCGCGGGCGGGCCGGCAGGGAGACCATGACTAACACTTCGGATGGGATATCCAGTCCGCCCGAACCCCCTAGGCGCAGCCGCGGGATTCGGGCGTTCTTTCGTAGACTTCGCCGGTCCGGCGCGGGCGACGCGCCGACGGTGGCCAACATCGCCGACGGGAAGACCAGTGGACTGGTCGAGCAGGCCGCGGCCTTC
>DASUIJ010000032.1:0-2562 GCA_036279815.1 Phenylobacterium sp.
CGAAGGCTCGGTCCGCGCGAATCAGCAGCTCGCGCGGCCATGGGGCAGTTTATCGAAGGCTGCACCCCCTTCGCACCCTCGGCGACGGCTAGTTCCAGACGTCGAGGTGGAAAAGCTTGCGATGCTCTTCGATGGCGTAGCGGTCGGTCATGCCGGCGATGTAGTCGCACACCACCCGGGCGCGGCCGGCCTCGTCGCGGTTCTGCGACCGGGCGAACCATTCCGTCGGCAGGACGTCGGGTTCAGCCATGAACAACTGGAACATCTCGGCCAGAATGCGGCGGGCCTGGCTGCGGGTCCGGTTCACCCGCCAGTGCCGGTACATCCGGCTCATCAGGAACTCCCGCAGCGCGCCCAGATCCTCGAGCATGTCGCGGGAGAAGGCCACCACCGCATGGTCAAGATGCCGCACGTCGTCGGCCGAGGCGACCTTGGACGCGGCGGCCCTGCGCCCGGTCTCGTCGATCACGTCGTCGACCATGGCGCCGATCATCCGGCGGACAGCCTCCAGGCGGATGATGCCGGGGTCCACGTCCGGATAGTCCTTGAACACCCCATGCAGGATCGGCCCGATCAGCGGCACGTCCAGCAGCTCCCTGAGCTGGAAGATGCCGGCCGCCACGCCGTCGTCCACGTCATGGTTGTTGTAGGCGATGTCGTCCGCCAGGGCGGCGACCTGGGCCTCCGCCGACGCCCAGGTGCCCAGGCCCAGGTCGTAGTCCTTGTCGAACTCGACGATGGCGTTCCAGGACGGCTTGGCCAGCTTCTCGGTGACCGGGCCGTTGTGCTTGATGACCCCTTCCAGGGTCTCCCAGGTGAGGTTCAGCCCGTCCCACCGCGGATAGCGGCGCTCCAGCCGGGTCACCACCCGGAAGGTCTGGACGTTGTGGTCGAAGCCGCCCCTGCCCTCCATCTGGATCTGGAGTTCGTCCTCGCCGGCGTGTCCGAACGGCGGATGGCCGAGGTCGTGGGCCAGCGCGATGGTCTCGGCCAGGTCCGCCTCCAGGCCCAGCGCGGTGGCGACGGAACGGGCCACCTGGGCCACTTCCAGCGAATGGGTCAGCCGGGTGCGGAAATGATCGCCCTCGTGGGCGACGAAGACCTGGGTCTTCTCCTTGAGCCTCCGGAAGGCCGTGCAGTGGATGATGCGGTCGCGATCCCGGGCGAAGGGGGTGCGGGTGCGGCTCTCCGGCTCGGGGACCTTGCGGCCCAGGGACTGGGCGGGATCTTCGGCGAAGGCGGCGCGCGGCAGGATCATTCAGGAGGCATCCGACAATTGACCACTTGGAGCGAAGGCCAAGCGCCCTCATATAGATCAGGCGAGACCCTTACACACCATGACCACGCAAGATCTTACCCTCTCCCCCGCTGCAGCAAGGCGACTTCAGGCCCTTTCGGCGGCCGAGGGGCATACCGTCATGCTCCGGGTGGCGGTGGAAGGCGGCGGCTGTTCCGGCTTCCAGTACCAGTTCGACCTGGTCGACCACGCCAATGACGACGACCTGAAGATCGAGCGGGACGGCGCCGCGGCGCTGGTCGACGAGATGAGCCTGGTCCTGCTCAAGGGCTCCGAGATCGATTTCGTGGACGAACTGGCCGGGGCCGAGTTCAAGGTCCGCAATCCCAACGCCAAGTCGAGCTGCGGCTGCGGCGTGAGTTTCTCGATCTAGAGACCATTGCGCCGCCGCTACGGCAGGCGCCTATCCTGTCTTCCAACGACATTGGAGGAACTCAGGACATGCAAAGCGCGATCAAGGACGGACTGCTCAAGGGCAAGGTGGCGTTCGTCGCCGGGGCGTCGAGCGGGATCAATCTGGGCATCGCCCAGCGGCTGGCCGAACAGGGCTGCAAGGTGGCCATCATCAGCCGCAGCGAAGAAAAGATCGCCGCCGCCGCCAAGACCATCACCGACAAGGGCTATCCCTGCATCGGCATCCCGGCCGACGTGCGCGACTTCGCCGCCGTGGACGCGGCCCTGGCCAAGACCGTCGACGCCTTCGGCAAGATCGACATCGTGCTGTCGGGCGCGGCGGGCAACTTCGTCGCCCCGGCCCTGGGCATGAGCGCCAACGGGTTCAAGACGGTCATCGACATCGACCTGATCGGCACCTTCAACGTGCTGCGCGCCTGTTTCCAGTACCTCAACCGGCCCGGCGCCTCGCTGGTCTCGATCACCGCGGGCCAGGGCGCGCGGCCCTCCATGTTCCAGGCCCATGTCTGCGCCGCCAAGGCCGGGATCAACATGCTGACCAAGTGCCTGGCGATGGAATGGGGTCCCGCGGGCGTGCGGGTGAACGCCATCTCGCCGGGGCCCATCGCCGACACCGAGGGCATGGCCCGGCTGGCCCCCAACCCCGGCGACGAGCAGCGGATCAAGTCCCGCGTGCCCCTGCGCGACTATGGCGAGAAGATCGATATCGCCGAGGCGGTGGTCTACCTGTCCTCGGAAAGCGCCCGCTACATCACCGGCGTGATCCTCGAGGTCGACGGCGGATCCGGGCTGGGCGACGCGGGCCAGAACGCGATCCCCGAAGGGTTCTAATCCCCAGCAAGGCGGGAGCT
>DASUIJ010000033.1:0-12904 GCA_036279815.1 Phenylobacterium sp.
TGACGGGCCCATGGCGTCGGGGGACATCGCCCAGGCGTTCGACATGGCCTGGCCCTCGGTCACCGGCCATCTGACCGCCTTGAAGGAGGCCGGCTTGGTGGGGGCCGAGCGCGAGGGCGCCTCGATCCGTTACCGATTGAACATTTCGGCAGCCGAGGAGGCCGTGGCCTTCCTGCTCGACATGATGAGCCTGAAGGTCGAACCGCCGCGCCCATTAAAGGACGTCAGGACATGACGCTCAGGATTCGTGGCCTGCTGGGGCCGGGCCTCGTTGTGCTCGCCCAGCTCGCCCTCGCCGCCCTGGTGGCGCGGTTCGGGACCATCGCGCCCGTTCCCATGCATTTCAACGCCGCCGGCCAGGTAGATCGCTGGGGCGACCGCGCCGAAAGCGCCTGGATGGTCGTTTTCGTAGCCGTGTTGACGGCCCTGGTCAGCGCCGGGCTCGCGCTCAGCCGCGGTCGCCTTCGCCCGGCGGGGACCGGTCTGGCGGTCGTCCAAGCGGTCATGCTGCTGGTGTTCAGCGGGCTTGCCGGACTGATGGCGGCGTTCGGCTTCGGCCTGGTGCATGCCGACGGCGCTGCGGGCCCCCTGGGCATGGCGACCCTCTGGCTGGTCCTGGGCGCCATCGGCGCCGTGCTGGGCAAGACCCCGCCCAACGCCGTGGTCGGCGTGCGCACGCCCTGGAGCCGCGCCAGCCGGCTGTCCTGGGACAAATCCAATCGCCTGGCGGGGCGGCTGTTCTTCGGCGCGGGCGTTATGGGCGTGCTGCTTGCCCCACTGACGCCGGAACCGCTGGGCATGCGCGCCAGCACGACCGTGGTGTTGATCATCGCCGGACTGGCGGTGATGGAAAGCTGGCGGGTCTGGCGCCGCGATCCCGACCGCCGGCCCATTGTGGGCTGATGCGGCGGCGAACCCGGGGGTCCGCCGCCCACCAGGATCTAGCGCGACGGCTCGAGCTTGGTGTTCAGAACCCAGCCGGTGTTGTCGTTCTCGTCGGCCACTTCCCACCACAGGCCGCTCTTGGCGCCGGTGGGATAGACGATGGAGCCCGGCGGCAGGGTGCGCACGATGGCCGACTTGGTGTCCGGGCCGCTGCGCAGGTTGAGCGCCGTCTGGGAGGTGAAGGTCTTTGAGGGCGCCGCCTGAGCCGCGGGCACGCCGTTGTCCAGCAGACCAAGGTCGCCGACCATCTTGTTGTAGGCCTTCAGGAAGGCCAGGGTCACGATACGGCCCGTGTCGGTGTTCTCGTAGCCGCCGCCGACCGCGCCGCCGAAGCCGCCCCAGCCGCCCAGCCCGCCGCCGGCGCCGAAGCTGACGTCGTTCTTCACCGCATAGCCGTCCTGGACCGACACCGTCTCGGTGGTGCGCACATTGGTGAGCGACAGGACGGTGTTGGCTTCCAGCTTGGTCGTCTTGATGCCGCCCATCAGGGCGCCCGCCCGGCCGCCGATCAGGCCGCCGGCGATGCCGGCGATGGCGCCGCCGCCCGAATTGCTGTTGCTGGCCTGGACCTCGGCCACCAGCACGTAGTCGGCGGCCTTGATCTGCCCCTGGCCGACATTGGATCCGCGCTGCAGGCCCAGATTGCCGCCGATGTCCCGCTCGGTCGCCGCGGCGTTGAGGCCGGCGCCGCGATCCACCAGGTTGAAGCAGCCGGACCGCTGCACGATGACCTTCAGCAGCTTCTCGGGCGGGGCCAGGTTGAACTGGCTCCACCCGCGCGGATCGTCGCCGTTGGCGATCGAGACCGTCCCAAGCTTGCGAACGCAATGCGGAATCTCCGACATCGCGGCTTCCTGCATCTTCTGGGCGTTGGAGGGCTTGGCGGGGGCGGCCACGGCCGCGACCGGCGCGGTCACCGCCAGGGCGGACCCCACGAGCAAAACCTGAGCAAAGCGGGACATGTCGGTGACCTCTGATGCCTGAGAGAACGTGTCCACAGCATAAGTCCACCGCACATCGAAGTTAAGCTTGGATGAGACACCTCCGGATATTGCTTGATTTGCTGGGCCAACCGCCCGGATCGTGAGTCCGTCGCGGCCGAAAACCCGGGAGTCGGGGCGTGGTCCGTCGGCTGGCAGGGTGGCGTTCCGCCGGCCCAGCGGCTAGATCGGGAGCGACCTTGGACAGGACCCCCGATGAGAATCGCCACCTGGAACGTCAATTCGGTGAACGCGCGGCTGGAGACGGTGACGCGCTGGTTCGAGGAGGTCCGGCCGGATGTCGCCTGCCTGCAGGAAATCAAGTGCGTCGACGAGAAGTTTCCCGCCGAAGCCTTTGAACGTCTTGGCTATAATATCGCTGTCAACGGGCAGAAGACCTACAATGGCGTCGCCATCCTCTCCAAGCGGCCGCTGGAGGACGTGCGCAGGGGCCTGCCAGGCGACGCGGCCGACGAACAGGCGCGCTACCTGGAGGCCGTGGTGTCCGGTCCGACGCCGGTGCGGGTGGCCAGCATCTACCTGCCCAACGGCAATCCGGTGGGCACGGAGAAGTTCACCTACAAGCTGGACTGGATGGCGCGGCTGAACGCTCACGCCCGCGAGCTGCTGGCCTACGAGGAGCCCCTGGCCCTGGTGGGCGACTACAACGTCATCCCCGAGCCTCGCGACGCGGCCAACCCGGAGAACTGGGTCGGAGACGCGCTGTTCCAGACCCAGAGCCGCGAGGCCTTCCGGGCGCTGAAGTGGCTGGGGCTGACCGAAGCCTTCCTGGAGGCCGACGGCGCCCCGGAGAGCTACACCTTCTGGGACTACCAGGCCGGCGCCTGGCCGCGGAACAACGGCATCCGCATCGACCACGCCCTTCTCTCCCCCCAGGCCGCGGACAAGCTGGTGTCCTGCGTCATCCACCGCGACGTGCGCGGCTGGGACAAGCCGTCGGACCATGTGCCGGTGGTGGTGGAGCTGGATCTCTAGACGCGCCTCTCCCCGCCGCCATCCGGCGGTCGTCCGCCCACCGACGACCTGGCCGGATGGCCGCCTATGAGTCGTCGGCGGGCCCATGGCCGGGAACAAACGCCTTCTGCGGCGCCGCGTTTTCAACTACAAGATGCCGCCTACAACCTGAATCGCCGAAAAAGAGCTGCAAAAACGCTCACTTGGCGCGAGAGCTTGACCGCTGATCTTCCAGCCACCGCCATACGGCGATAGCCTCACCCCGATGAAAGAAGTCGCCCAGCTCCTGCTGTTGGTGGCGCTGGCCGGCGCGGCGGTGACCTTCGCAGGCTCCGCCGCCATCTGGTATTTCGACGAAACGCGTCGGATTCGCCGGGCGCTCAGGCGCGTGCTGGGCGGAGAGCCCGAGATCATGCTGGTGGCCCAGGGCCGGGGCCGCGGCACGGGCATGAACTTCGCCCTCGGGCTTTGCGCCGTCGCCTGGGACGCGGGCGGCTGGTGCCTTGTCTACCGCATCGACGAACTGATGGGCGCGGAACTGATCATCGACGGCCAGGTGGTCGGCCGTGCGTTCCGGGGGGAGCCCCGGCGGGCGCTGGAGCAGCTGGTCACCCACGCCAGCCGCGTGACCCTGCGCCTGGTGTTCGACGACCCGCACCATCCGGACTTCGACCTCGACCTTTGGCAGGCCGGCGACGAGCGCAGGCGCCGCGGGGGCTCCCCCGCCGACGCCGTGCACGAAGCCAACCGCTGGCTGGCGCGGGCCGACGCGATCCTGAGGCGCCCCCAGGCGCCGCGCTTCGCCCAGCCCGCGGCGGTGGTCGAGCCCCCCGGCCGGTCCCAGGCCCCGCCGCCCTGGGAAGACCCCGAGGCGTTCAAGGACGACGACGACATAACTTGACAGTGTAAATCCATAACCGCAGTCTCTGTCGAACATCCCATGGGAGGGATCATGGTCAGCCTGCTCAGCGCCGCCGCCTTCTTCGTCCTCTTGCACCTTCTGGTCTCCGGCACCCGTCTGCGCGGCGGGATTGTCGGCGTGATCGGCGAAGGGCCCTATATGGGCGCCTTCTCGCTGGCCTCGGTGGCCGGCCTTGCCTGGCTGGGCTTCGCCTACGCCGGGGCGCGAAACGCGGACTGGAACGTCAGCTACTGGGATGTGCTGCCGGCCACACGTCACCTGCAGTTGGCCCTGATGCTGCTGTCGATGCTGCTGATCGTGCCGGGCCTGACCACGCCCAATCCGACGAGCGTGCGCCAGGAGGGCGCCCTGGACCGACCGGACGCGGTCAGGGGCATGCTGCGCATCACCCGCCACCCGTTCCTGTGGGGCGTGGCGATCTGGGCGGCGGGCCACCTGATCGTCAACGGCGACCGGGCCGGGATCGTGCTGTTCGCCGCCGTGCTGGCGCTCGCCCTGTTCGGGACGCTCAGCATCGACGCCAAGCGCAAGCGGGCGCTGGGCGGCAAGTGGGACGCCTTCGCGGCCCAGACGTCGAACCTGCCGTTCGCGGCGATCGCGGCGGGACGCCAGTCGCTGAAGCCGGGCGAGATCGGCTGGTGGCGGATCGCCCTGGCGGTGGCGATCTACGCCGCCCTGCTGTTCGGACACCCCTATGCGTTCGGCGTCCGGGCCCTGCCCTAGCCCAGCATGAAGTCCACGCCGGCCTCGACGTGGACCAGGGTGGTGTCGACGGCCGGCAGGTCCAGGTCGTCCTGGCTGAGCAGCAGGCCCACCTCGGTGCAGCCGAAGATGACGCAGTCGCAGCCCCTGGCCTTGGCGACCATCGCCAGCGCCTCGGCCTTGGAGGCCGGGCTGACCACGCCCTGGCAGAGCTCGTCATAGATGATGGCGTGCAGGCGGTCGCGATCGGCCGCGTCGGGAACCATGGCCTCGACCCCGTGGGCGCGGAGGCGATCCTTGTAGAAGGCCTGCTCCATGGTGAACCTGGTGGCCAGCAGCAGGGGACGCGAGCCGCCCGTGGCCCTGACCGCGGCGGCCGTGGCGTCGGCGATGTGGATCAGGGGAACGCCGACCGCCGCCTCGATGGCCGGGGCGACCATGTGCATGGTGTTGGTGCAGAGCAGCAGGGCCCGGGCGCCCGCCCCTTCCAGCCGCCGGGCGACGGAGGCCAGGGCCTCGCCGGCCTGGTTCCAGTCGCCGTCGGCCTGCATGGCCGCGATGGGTGCGAAGTCCACCGACCACAGGACGAGCTCGGCCGAGTGCAGCCCGCCCAGCCGTTCCCGGACCCGCCGGTTGAGGGCCTGGTAGTAGGTGGTCGTCGACTCCGCGCTCATGCCGCCGATGAGGCCGAGGGTTCTCATGAGGGCGGCGCCCCTATCGCCTAGAGGTCGGCATAGACGTGGGTCTCGCCGTCCATGCCCGGATGGGTCACGGCGCCCTTGTGGGCGGGCCCCACCATCTGGGCGTATTTCCACAGCGCGCCGGAGCCGTAGTTGGTCTTGTGCGGGGTCCAGTGACGCTTGCGGTTCTCGAGCTCGATGGGATCGACCTCCAGGTCGATGATCCCGGCGTCGGCGTCGATATTGATGATGTCGCCGTCCTGGATCAGGGCGATGGGGCCGCCGAGCTGGGCTTCCGGACCGATGTGGCCGACGCACAGGCCGCGCGTGCCGCCGGAGAAGCGGCCGTCGGTGATCAGGGCCACCTTGTCGCCACGGCCCTGGCCGGAGAGCGCCGCCGTGGTGGACAGCATCTCGCGCATGCCGGGCCCGCCGCGGGCGCCCTCGTAGCGGATGACCAGGACGTCCCCGTCCTGATAGTCGCCGGCCTCGACCGCGTCGAAGCAGGCCTGCTCGCCGTCGAAGCAGCGGGCCGGGCCGCGATGGCTGCGGTGGCTGGTCATGCCGGCCACCTTGACGATGGCGCCGTCGGGGGCGAGCGAGCCCCACAGGCCGACCACGCCGCCGGTGGGCGAGAGCGGGTTGGAGACCGGGCGGATCACCACCTGGTCGTCGCGCCATTTCACGTCCTTCAGGTTCTCGGCGATGGTCTTGCCGGTCACCGTCATGCAGTCGCCGTGGATGAAGCCGCCCTCCAGCAGGGTCTTGAGCAGCATGGGCATGCCGCCCGCCTCGCCCATGTCCTTGGCCACGAAGCGGCCGCCGGGCTTGAGGTCGGCGATGTAGGGGGTGCGGGCGGCGATCTCGGCGAAGTCGCGCAGGGTGAACTCGATGCCGCACTCGTGGGCCATGGCCGGCAGGTGCAGGCCGCCGTTCGTGGAGCCGCCGGTGGCCGCGACCACGACGGCGGCGTTCTCGAACGACTTGCGGGTGACGATGTCGCGCGGGCGAAGCTGGTCGGCGATCAACCGCACCACCGCCTCGCCCGAGGCCACCGCATAGGCGTCGCGGGTCAGGTAGGGCGCGGGCAGCGAAGCCGAGAGCGGCAGGGCCAGGCCGATGGCCTCGGACACGCAGGCCATGGTGTTGGCGGTGAACTGCCCGCCGCAGGCGCCGTCCGACGGACAGGCGTGCTGCTCGAGACTGCAGAGGTCCTCCAGGCTCATCCGGCCGGCCGAGTGCATGCCGACGCCCTCGAACACGTCGACCACGGTGACGTCCCTGCCCTGCCACTGGCCGGGAAGGATCGAGCCGCCGTAGAGGAAAACGCTGGGCACGTTCAGGCGCAGCATGGCCATCATCATGCCCGGCAGCGACTTGTCGCAGCCGGCGAGGCCGACCAGGGCGTCATAGCCGTGGCCGCGCATGGTCAGCTCGACGGAGTCGGCGATCAGGTCGCGGCTGACCAGGGACGAGCGCATGCCCTCGTGGCCCATGGCGATGCCGTCGGTGACGGTGATGGTGCAGAACTCGCGCGGGGTGGCGCCGGCCTTCTTGACGCCCTCGGAGACCGCATGGGCCTGGCGCATCAGGGCGGTGTTGCAGGGCGCGGCCTCGTTCCAGCAGGAGGCGACCCCTACGAAGGGCTGGGCGATCTCGCGGCTGCCGAGCCCCATGGCGTAGTAGTAGGAGCGGTGCGGCGCGCGCGACGGGCCTTCGGTCACGTGGCGGCTGGGCAGGTTGGACTTGTCCCAGGTTCCGTCCGGCTTGCGGGTCATGGCGAGGCTCCTTCAAACAGCCGCTCTCCCTACCGGGCGGAGCCCGGCCATGGAAGCCCGAAGCGGCATGGTGTTGCGCGACAACTTGCGCTTAGGTCGATCCAGGGAGCGATCCGGGAAGGATTCACATGCCGCAGAGCGATTTCATTGCGCGAGGCGCCGACCACCCGCCGCTGCGCGAGGACACCATCGGCCAGGCGCTGGACGAGGCCGCGCGGCGCTGGGGCGACCGCGAAGCGGTGGTCTCGGTCCACCAGGGAATCCGCTGGACCTACGCGGAGCTGATGCTCGGCGCCCAGAAGCTGGCGGCCGGCCTGCTGGCCCTGGGTCTGGAGCCCGGCGATCGGGTGGGGATCTGGTCGCCGAACAAGGCCGAGTGGGCCCTGACCCAGTTCGCCTGCGCCAAGGCCGGGCTGATCCTGGTGACCATCAACCCCGCCTATCGGCTGTCGGAGGTGGAGTACACGCTGAACAAGGTGGGCGTGAAGGCGCTGGTGGCGGCGGAGAGTTTCAAGACCAGCCTCTACGCCGACATGATCGACAGCCTGGCGCCGGAGATCGCCGGGAGCCGGCCGGGCGCCCTGCAGGCCGCGCGGCTGCCGAACCTGAAGTTCGTCATCAAGATCGGCGGCGGCCCCCGGCCGGGCTGGCTGGACTTCGATGATGTCCCCGGCCTGGCGACGCCGAAGAGCCTGCGGCGGCTGGCGGAGATCGGGCCGACGCTGAAGTGCGGCGATCCCATCAACATCCAGTTCACCAGCGGCACCACCGGCCTGCCCAAGGGCGCGACCCTCTCGCACCGGAACATCCTCAACAACGGCTTCTTCGTCGGCGAGGCGATCGGGTTGGAGGAAGGCGACCGGCTGTGCATCCCCGTGCCGCTCTACCACTGCTTCGGCATGGTCATGGGCAATCTGGGCTGCCTGACCCACGGGGCGACCATGGTCTATCCGTCGGACGGGTTCGACGCCCAGGCGGTGCTGGAGGCGGTCCAGGCCGAGCGGTGCACGGGGCTGTACGGCGTGCCGACCATGTTCATCGCCATCCTGGGACATCCGGACTTCGACAAATACGACCTGTCGACCCTGCGCACCGGCTGCATGGCGGGCTCGCCCTGCCCCGTCGAGGTGATGAAGCAGGTGATCGGGCGGATGCACATGAGCGGCGTCACCATCGCCTACGGCATGACCGAGACCAGCCCGGTGAGCTTCCAGAGTTCGCAGGACGATCCGCTGGACCGCCGGGTCGGCACGGTCGGGCGGGTGCAGCCGCACCTGGAGTGCAAGGTGGTGGACCTGGACGGGAACACCCTGCCCCGGGGCGAGACCGGCGAGCTGTGCACCCGGGGCTATTCGGTGATGCTGGGCTATTGGGACGACCCGGAGAAGACCGCCGAGGCCATCGACCCGGACGGCTGGATGCACACCGGCGACCTGGCGGTCATCGACGCCGAGGGCTACGGCAACATCGTCGGGCGCATCAAGGACATGGTCATCCGGGGCGGCGAGAACATCTATCCGCGCGAGGTGGAGGAGTATCTCTACCGCCATCCCAAGATCGAGGACGTGACGGTGGTCGGCGTCCCGGACCCGCGCTTCGGCGAGGAACTCTGCGCCTGGATCCGGCTGAAGCCCGGCGAGACCGCCACCGAGGTCGAGGTGATCGCGTTCTGCACGGGGCAGATCGCCCACTACAAGGTCCCCCGCTACCTGCGGTTCGTCGACGCGTTTCCGATGACCGTGACCGGCAAGGTGCAGAAGTTCCTGATCCGCGAGGCGATGATCGAGGAACTGGGCCTGACGGTGGAGCGGACGGCCTAGGCGCTGCGGTGAGGTCCGAACGCCTCCAGCGGACCCGCGGGCCTGTCTTCGGCGCCCATTGAACTCGGCGCGGAAAGAAGGTCGTATCCGCGCCCTCGGGGAGGAACCTAGATTGACCGCTCAGGTCGCCGACATAACCGACGCGCCGCCGCGCGACGCCAACCGCCTGCGTTCGATCCTGGCGGGGTCGGCGGGCAATCTCGTCGAGAGCTTCGACTGGTTCGTCTATGCGGCCTTCGCGCTCTATTTCGCCAAGGTCTTCTTCCCGGCCGGGGACCAGACCGCCCAGTTGCTGAACGCAGCGGCGGTGTTCGGGGTGGGGTTCTTCGCCCGGCCCGTGGGCGCCTGGGTGATGGGGCTCTACGGCGACCGGATCGGCCGGCGGGCGGCGATGATCGCCTCGGTCAGCCTGATGTGCCTGGGATCGCTGGTGATCGCGATCTGCCCCGGCTACGCGCAGATCGGCGTGGCGGCTCCCACCATCCTGGTCCTGGCCCGCATCTTCCAGGGCGCCAGCATGGGCGGCGAATACGGCACCAGCGCCACCTACCTGGCCGAGATGGCGGGGCGCAAACACCGCGGGTTCTGGTCGGGCATCTTCTATTCCACCCTGATCGCCGGCCAGCTCCTGGCCCTGGCGGTGCTGATGCTGCTGACCGCGGTGCTGTCGCCCGCCGACATGCAGGCCTGGGGATGGCGGCTGCCGTTCGTCATGGGCGGGGCCCTGGCGCTGGCGGTGTTCTGGCTGCGGCGCGGCATGGACGAGACCCCCTCGTTCCAGGCCCGCTCCGGACCGCGCGCGACCACCTGGGCGCTGATCCGCAGCCATCCGCGCGAGAGCCTGCTGGTCATGGGTCTGACCGCCGGCGGGACGCTCGGCTATTACACCTACACGACCTACATCCAGAAGTTCCTGGTGAACACGGCGGGCTTCTCCAAGAACCAGGCCACCCTGATCCTGAGCGGGGCCCTCACGATCTTCATGCTGGTTCAGCCGCTCACCGGCGCCCTGTCGGACAGGATCGGAAGGCGCCCGGTGCTGATCGCCTTCGGGGTGCTGGGCGCGACCCTGACCTGGCCGATCCTGTCGACCCTGGCCAGGACCCACGACATGCTCGCGGCCTTTGCGCTGGTCACCGGCGCGGTGCTGATCGTCTCGGCCTATTCCTCGGTGAACGCGGTGGTGAAGGCGGAGCTGTTCCCCACCGAGGTGCGCGCCCTGGGCGTCGCCCTGCCCTACTCGTTCGCCAACGCCCTGTTCGGCGGAACGGCGGAATATGTGGCCCTGGGCTTCAAGCAGGCCGGCCACGAGACCTGGTTCTACACCTATGTCACGGTGGTGATCGCGGCCTCGCTGCTGGTCTACGCCCTGATGCGCGACACCCGGCGGCACAGCCGGATCGTCGAGGACTGATACGGGAAGGAAACGCGATGGGCTTCGAAACCATCCTCTATGCGGCCGCCGACGGGGTGGGGGTGATCACGCTCAACCGTCCGCACTACCGCAACGCCCAGGACTACCGGATGCTGGACGAGATCGACCAGGCCTTCGACCTCGCGCGCGCCGACGAGGACGTGAGGGTGGTCCTGATCCGGGGCTCCGGCGGTCACTTCTCCACCGGCCACGACCTGGGCACGCCCGAGGGCCTGGCCTACCGCAAGGCCAAGGGCGCCAAGCCCGGCATTCAGACCTACGACCAGTTCAAGCACTACAATCTCGACCTGCTGCTGAAGTGGCGGAATTTCCCCAAGCCCACCATGGCCATGGTGGAGGGCTACTGCATCTATGCCGGCTGGATGCTGGCGGCGGCCATGGACGTGGTGTTCGCCGACGAGGGCGCCGAGTTCCTGCCGGGCTTCGTGGAGTACATGTCGATCCCCTGGGACATCGGCGTGCGCCGGGCCAAGGAGGTGGTGTTCGAGAGCCGGTTCCTCTCGGCCGACGAGGCGGCGCGATACGGCCTGGTCAACCGGGTGCTGCCCGCCGCCGACCTGGAGCGCGAGACCTTCGCCTATGCCCGGCGGGTGGCGGAAAACAGCCCCGAGGCCCTGCGCATGGCCAAGATACAGATGAACAAGGCCCAGGACGCCCAGGGCTTCACCAACGCCGTCGAGGACAGCCTCGGCGACTATGTGGCGATGATGAACATGCCGGGCGGCGAGATGCGCGTGGAGGGCCTGAGGCGGCTGACCACGGTGGATCTGGCCGTTCGCGGCCGCCGCGGCGAGCGGTACGGCCTGACCCCGAAGGCGCCCGCGGCGGCCAAGTGACTTAGGAGATATCGCGATGACCGACACCTTCCGCGCCCTGCGCCTGCACAAGACCGAGGCCGCGCCCGAGGCCCGCTTCGAGGACCTGACGCTGTCCGACCTGATGGACGGCGACGTGGTGGTTCGGGTCGAGCATTCCACGGTCAACTTCAAGGACGGCCTGGCGCTCACCGGCAAATCGCCGGTGGTGCGCGTCTGGCCGCTGATCCCCGGCATCGACTTCGCCGGCGTGGTGGAAAGCTCCTCCAATCCCGACTACGCGCCCGGCGACCGGGTGGTGCTGAACGGCTGGGGCGTGGGCGAGACCCACCACGGCGGCTACGCCCAGAAGGCGCGGGTGAAGGGCGAGTGGCTGGTGAAGCTGCCCGACGCGATCACCACCGCCCAGGCCATGGCGATCGGCACCGCGGGCTATACGGCCATGCTGTGCGTGATGGGTCTGGAGCGCCAGGGCGTGACGCCGGACAAGGGCGACATCCTGGTGACCGGGGCGGCCGGCGGGGTGGGCAGCGTGGCCCTGGCCCTGCTGAGCCGGCTGGGCTACCGCGCGGTAGCCTCCTCGCGGCGGATCGCGACCGAAGCCGGCTACCTGACCGGCCTGGGCGCCGCCGAGGTGATCGACGCGGCGGAATTCCAGGGTCCGGCCCGGCCGCTGGGCAAGGAACGCTGGGCCGGCGCCGTGGACGCGGTCGGCAGCCACACCCTGGCCAATGTGATCTCCCAGACGAAATATGGCGGCACGGTCACCGCCTGCGGCCTCGCCCAGGGCCTGGACCTGCCGGGCTCGGTCGCGCCGTTCATCCTGCGGGGCGTGACCCTGGCGGGCGTCGACAGCGTGATGCGCCCCAGGCCCGACCGGGTGACGGCCTGGAGCCGGCTGGCCCGCGACCTGGACCTGGACAAGCTGGCCAGCATGACCACCCAGGCCCGGATGGACGACCTGCCCCGGCTGGCGACAGAGATCACCGAGGGCAAGATCCGCGGCCGGGTGGTGATCGGGGTCGGCTAGAGCATCACCGGCTTGCCGTGGGGGGTGCGCCGGTAGGCGTCCTCCCAGGCGTGCTTGCGGTGATCGAGGGCGTCCGCGCCGGCCAGGCCGCGCGACATCACCAGGCCCTCCAGGGCCTTCAGCCAGTGCTCGTAGTAGTGCGTGCCGTCGTCGCCGGACGACTTGAGCTCGGCCGAGAGCGCCGCGGCCCATTCCGTCCAGGTGAACACCCCCTGGCGGTGCAGCTGGACCGCCATGGCGAACGCCTGGGCCTGCCAGGGCTCGGCGAAGACCGGGCCGTCGGCGTCGACCGGCAGCCTCGGCAGGGCCGCCAGTTCGTCGGGGCGGAGGTCAGGCCCGGTCAAGATATCGCTCCCAGAGGTCGACATAGACCTTGTCCCTGGCCGCCGCGTCATCGCCCCACAATTCGCGGGCCTCGAAGCGCACCGAATAGAGGTGGTTCGGCTGCTCACCCTGGAAGTGGGCGTTGGTGTCCGGAAACACGTGGACGCCATGGTCCTTCTCGATGACGCCCGTGCGGCCCCGCACATAGCGCGGAAGGCGGGTGTGACCGGTGGGGTTGAGGTTCTTTGCCCGCACCCGGTCGCCGGGCTTGAAACCCGGCGCGACGGCGACATCTCGGGTGGCGGGGCCGCCCTTGCGCAGCACCGGCTCCACCAGATCGGCGGTCAGGCGCGGGGTGCGCGTCTCGGCGCCCGGGTCGGGACGGCCGCTGGCGAGTTCTCCGGCGGTGACGGCGCCGTGGATCACCAGCAGCTCCTCCAGGCGGCGGAACCACTTCTGGTAATAGCTCATCCGCAGATAGTCGGGACCGGGGATGAG
>DASUIJ010000034.1:0-11574 GCA_036279815.1 Phenylobacterium sp.
GCCGCGTTCTGGATAGCCACAAACCATTGGTCCGTGCGGCGCATCGTAGATGCCAGTGATCCGCACGGCGGCAAGGTCCGGGACCCAGCTTTCGATGCCAGTCTTCCCGTTGCCGACCGAGCAGATGGTCGTGGGGGCGCCGCGGCCATCGCGCCCGATGATCTCGGCCGAATAGATGATCGAGCGCGTCAGACCGTTTTCGAGTTGCAGTTGAGCCCCGTCGGTCGCATCGCTCCAAAAGCTGAACACCAAGGTGTCGTCGGGCTCCTTGCGCGCGAAATTGTCCAGCGGTGTCGCGTATTCCTGCGTCGCATCCTTTGGCGCGGGCGGCGCATTGGGTCCGCCTCGCAACGACGTAATTGAGCGGGTGGAAAAACGGCCGTCCGAGTAGCTCAGCGTCACCCGCTGCGCTGGCTTGATAGTCAGCGGCAAGGTGTCGGCCGCATATGCGGCCTCTGCCGAGGCGAAAATCCAAAATGCCATCCCCGCGGACAAGCGCAGGCGAGTCCTTGCTTGCATGATCCCTCCCCCGCTCTTAGGTCGCCTGCAAACTAAAGTTCGAAAGCGCGGTGGGCAAACCCTCGCGAGCAGCGAAGGGCGGATCATGGACGGCGGCGAGGAACAGACGGCGGGCTGGGTGCACAAGGTGGTCGAGTCGGGCGAGTGGGCCGGATGGACCTACTACAGCGCCGATCCCTTCGAGGACCATGCGGGCCCCTACTACTACCGCAAGGACGCGGACGGCCGGCCGGTCTGCGCGTTCCGCTGCGAGCACAAGCACCTGAACGGCGGCGGCTTCATGCATGGCGGGGCGATCATGACCTTCGCCGACTACGCCCTGTTCGTCATCGCCCGCGACGCCCTGACCGACGGCCATAGCGTCACCGCCAGCTTCAACGGCGAGTTCGTCGGCGCCGTGCCGCCCGGCGCGCTTGTGGAGTGCACCGGCGAGGTGGTCAGGAACGCCCGCAGCATGGTGTTCGTGCGCGGCCTGATCACCACGGGCGGCGAGCCGGTGATGAGCTGGTCGGCGATCATCAAGAAAACCCGCCCCCGCACCTGACATGCCGACGCCGCTGACCCAGGCCGACCACGAGCCGATGATCCTGACCCCCCGGGCCTGGGCCGCCCTGCCCCGCCGCGCCGCATGAGCGTCGTCCTCTCCGTCCTCGACCTGTCGCCGGTGGGCGGCGACAACACCCAGGCTCAGGCGGTGCGCGAGACCCTCGAGGTGGCCAAGGCCGCCGAGCGCCTGGGCTATCACCGGTTCTGGGTGGCCGAGCACCACAATGTCGGCACGCTGGGCTCGCCGGCGCCGGAGATCCTGATCGCCGCCCTGACCCAGGTGACCCGCACCATCCGCCTGGGCTCGGGCGGGGTGATGCTGGTCAACTATTCGCCGCTGAAGGTGGCCGAGGTGTTCATGGAGCTGGAGGCGCTGGCGCCCGGCCGCATCGACCTGGGCGTCGGCCGCGCGCTGGGGACCGATGCGCGCACCGGCGGGGCCCTGCGGTCGTCGGGCTCGGAGGCCTTCCCGCAATATTTCGCCCTGCTGAACGCCTGGCTGCTGGACGCTTCGGGGATCGAGCCGATCACCGACACCCATCCCGCGCGGGAGATCCACGCCAACCCGTCCGGCCCCTCGCACCCGGACCTGTTCATGCTCTGCTCCTCCGCAGAGAGCGCCGCCTTCGCAGGCCATGCGGGCGTGGGCATGGTGTTCGCCGAGTTCATCGCCCGAGCCGACGGCGCCCCCGCCGTCGAGGCCTACCGCAAGGCCTTCGCGCCGTCGGTGTTCCGGGCCGAACCCTGGGCGGCGGTGGCGACCATCGCGCTGGCCGCCGACACCGACGAAGAGGCCCGCCGCCTCGCCGCGCCGATGCAGGCCGGCGCTCTGGCCACGCTGGACAACCAGCGCCGCCGGTTCCCCTCCATTCCCGAGGCCCAGGCCTTCCTGGCGGAGCGCGCCGACGATCCGAGGCTGGCCGGGGTCATGGCGCGGTCCATCGTCGGCGACGGGCCCGGTGTCCGCGAACGCCTGGCCGCCAAGGCGCGCGCCGCCAATGTGGACGAGCTGTTCGTGATGGCCGTGGGCCCCACCCTGGAAAGCCGGATCCGTTCGCTGGAGCTCGTCAAGGCGGCGTGATCCCCTGGAACCGGGGCTAGATCGCCACCTTGGCCGCCGGCCGCGCGCGCATGACGGCGGCCCAGCGCTGAACGCCGGTCAGCTCCTCCGGGATCGCCAGCCTGAGCATTCGGGTGAAGTCGATGCCGATGAAGGCGACGATGTCGGCGATGGTCAGGCGGTCGCCCGCCAGCCACTCGGTCTCGCCCAGCCGCCGATCCAGCACCGTCAGCGCCCGCAGGCCCTGGTCGCGGTTGTAGGCGCCGACGGCGGCGTCCTGGGTCTCCAGGGCGGCCATGGCCGGATGCAGGTGGCGGACCCCCAGCATGAGCGGGATGGCGACCAGCATCTCGGCCCGGCGGGTCCACATCTCGATGACCGCGGTCTCCTCGGGGGTGCGGCCGAACAGGTTGGGCTCGGGATAGCGGCTTTCGAGGTAGCGGCAGATGGCCAGGCTCTCGGTGATCGTGACGCCGTCGTCCAGTTCCAGCGCCGGAAGGGCGGGCAGGCCCGCCTTGGCCAGATAGTCCGGCTGCTTGTGCGCGCCCTCCATGAGGTTCATCTGCACGATCTCGATGTCCTCGACGCCCTTCTCGGCCATGCACCAGCGCACCCGGCGCGGATTGGGGGCCCTCGGCGTGTCGTAGAGCTTCATGGCCTGTCTCCGGCGCTAGCGGGCGAACAGTTCGGCGGGCATGGCGCCCACCACCGCGGCGGTGACGCAGGTGGCGAGGAAGCCGGAGAACATCGCCTTCCAGACCATGCCGATCACCTCGGTGCGCCGCTCGGGCACCAGCACGGAATAGCCGGCGACGTTCATGCCCACCGAGGCGATGTTGGCGAAGCCGCACAGGGCGTAGGTCATGATCACCCGGGTGCGGTCGCTGATCTCCCCCATCGGGATGGCGCCCATGCGGATGAAGGCCGTGAACTCGGTCAGCACCAGCTTCACGCCCAGCAGCGAGCCCGCCACCGAGGCGTCCTTCCACGGCACGCCGATCGACCAGGCCAGGGGGGCGAACACCACGCCCAGGCCGCGCTCGACCGACATCGGCGCGCCGGCCACCGGCGGAAACATGCCCAGGACGCCGTTGATCATCGCCACCAGGGCCACGAAGACGATCAGGGTGGCGGCGATGTTGAGCACGATCTGCAGGCCGTCGGAGGTGCCCTTGATCATGGCGTCGATGGAGCTTTCGTAGACCTTGTCGGCGCCCGGATCGACGTCGACGCTCTGCTCCAGCTCGGGATTGCGGGGCACCAGGATGCGCGCCAGCAGCACGCCGGCCGGCGCCGAGATGATCGAGGCGGTCAGGACGTGGGCCGCGGCGTTGGGCAGCACGCCCTTCAGGATCGTCGCATAGGCCACCATGGTCGAGCCGGAGACGCAGCTCATGCCCACCGCGATGAGCATGAACAGCTCCGAGCGCGACAGGCTGGTCAGGTAGCTGCGGATGAAGATCGGGCCCTCCACCTGGCCCATGAACACGGTGGCGGCGGTGGCCAGGGCCGGCGGGCCGCGCAGGCCCATGGTCTTTTCGAAGACCAGGCCGAACCCCTGGGTCACCCACTTCAGGATCCGCCAGTGCCACAGCAGGGCGGCCAGGGCGCAGACCACCAGGATCACCGGCAGGACGCGGAAGGCGAAGACGAACATCGCGCCGGGATTGGTCAGCTCGTAAGGCTGGTTCGGAGTGCCGGCCAGGAAACCGAACACGAAGGCGACGCCCGCCTGGGTGCTGTTGGCCAGGCCGTCCACCGCCTGGCCGACGCCGGCCAGTCCGGCGCGCAGCGCGGGCACGCCGAACAGCGCCAGCACCAGCAGGGCCTGAAGGATCAGGGCGCCCAGGGTCAGCTTCCACGGGAACCGCCTGCGGTCCTCCGACAGCGCCCAGCAGACCAGGACGATCAGGCCCAGGCCCACGAAACTCTGAGCGTTTTCAGGTCGAAACATCGTCATCCCACCCCCGCGGGAGACTCAGCGCAGCCCCGCTCGCGGGCCACTTGACTATGAAGCCCGGCGCGGACGCAAGCGACGCGCCCTCGCCTCCTTGACTCTAATTATATTGTGCACAATATAATATTGCACAATCATAAAGGAGACCGATCTCATGCCCACCCTCTACGCCACCGAAGCCCGCGCCGTCGGCGGCCGCGCCGGCCGTGTCGAAACCCCGGACGGCCTG
This sequence comes from Phenylobacterium sp., assembly GCA_036279815.1. Taxonomy (GTDB): domain Bacteria; phylum Pseudomonadota; class Alphaproteobacteria; order Caulobacterales; family Caulobacteraceae; genus Phenylobacterium. The sequence goes on from DASUIJ010000034.1 coordinate 4,312, forward strand.
CTGGCCGTCGATCTCGCCCTGCCGAAGGAAATGGGCGGCCGCGGCGGCGCCACGAACCCCGAGCAACTGTTCGCCGCGGGTTACGCCGCCTGCTTCGAGAACGCCGTGCGCTTCATCGCCGGCCAGCAGAAGCTTCCGCTGAAGGGCGCCGCGGTCACCGTCCAGGTGTCGCTGCACCCCCGCGCCGAGGGCGGATTCCAGCTGGGCGTGGCGCTCGACGCCGAGACGCAGGGGCTGGACCAGGCCGCCGCCGACGCCCTGGTGGCCACCGCCCACCAAGTCTGCCCCTATTCGAACGCCATCCGCGGCAATATCGATGTGGGGATCACCGTAAGGGCCCAATGAGTCGCAAGACCGACAGGACCAACCCCGACAGCTCGGCCGCGCCCGCCGCGGCCGAGGCCCTGCGCCTGGATCGCCAGCTCTGCTTCGCCCTCTACGCGGCCAGCGGGCTGGTGACCCGGGCCTACCGGCCGCTGCTGGAGCCGCTGGGCCTGACCTACCCGCAGTACCTGGCCATGCTGGTCCTGTGGGAGGCCAGCCCGCGCTCGGTGGGGGAACTGGGCGAGGCGCTGGGCCTGGATTCCGGCACCCTGACCCCGCTGCTCAAGCGCATGGCGGCGGCGGGGCTGGTCACCCGCACGCGGGACCCGGCCGACGAGCGCCGGGTGCTGATCGGACTGACCGACCAGGGCCAGGCCCTGCGCGACCGGGCCGCGACCATTCCGGAGACGCTGGCCTGCGCCCTGCCCATGCCGGCGGCCGAGCTCGTAGAACTCAGGACCACCCTGCAGGACTTCGCGCGAAAACTCCGGGCGTCGGGCGCCTGATGCTCCCCGGGGCGGTCAGGCCGCCTCGACGAAACCCTTCCAGGTGCTCATGTAGTCGACGAAGGCCGGGCCGAGGCCCTCGGCTCGCAGATGGTCGCGGGTGACCGGCAGGCTGATCGGGTGGAAGTCCGGGTTCGACCGCACCAGCCGCGGGTAGTCGTGGTGCAGGATGGCGGCGCGTCCAACCACGGCGAAGTCGGCTCCGGCCTCCAGGACGCTGCGGGCGTCGGCGGCGGTCATGATCTTCCCCGCCACGCCCAGGCGCACATTCCCCCGGTCGAGTTCGGTGAAGTAGGACATCAGGGACCGGCCCTTGAACGCCTCCTCGACCGGCTCCTTGAACGCGTCCCACAGGGACATGTCGAGATAGTCGATCTTGCCCTCGGTCATCAGGGCCTGGGCCAGGTCGCGGATCTCGGCCAGCTGCAGGCCGAACCGTTCGGGCGACAGCCGCAGGCCCAGATTGAAGTCCGGACGGCAGCGGGCGCGGATGCCGTCGATGATCTCATGGATGATCCGCGCGCGGTTCTCCGGCGAGCCGCCATAGGCGTCGGTGCGCTGATTGATCTCCGGGCTGAGGAACTGGCAGAGCACGTAGCCGTGGGCGCCGTGGATCTCGACCCCGTCGAAGCCGGCGCGCTCGGCGCGCACGGCCGCGGCGATGAAGTCCTCGATCAGTTCGGCGACTTCCGGGCCGGTCAGGGCGCGGGCGTCGAACTCGGCGTTGTCGGACGGGCAGACCGGGCGGCCGCCGATCAGCTCCTTGGGCGAGCGCATGCCCGCATGGTGGATCTGGACCACCGCGACGCTGTCGGCCGCCTTGATCGCCGCGGCCAGGCGGGTCAGCCCGTCCAGGTGATCGTCGGAGAAGATGCCGAGCTGGCCGGGGAAGCCCTGTCCCTGGCGCTGGACATGGGCGGCGCAGGTCATGGTCACGCCGAACCCGCCTTCGGCCCGCTTGGTCAGCCAACGGAACTCGTCATCGGACAACCGGCCGTCCGGATGGCTCTGCAGGTTGGTCAGGGGCGCCAGCATGAAGCGGTTCTTCATGGTCGGGCCGTGGGCGAAGCTCAGCGGGGCGAAAAGGTCGGTCATGGGCGGCGGCGATCCTCGGCGGCAGTCTCGGAGAAAAAACAGGAGCGCCAGGGGCGCGTCCGTTCAAGTCTAGTTTCGCGACGGGAATTGCAAGAGCCTAGCGGCCGGCCCGCGCCTCCCCATATGGACCCAATGACGCCGCTTTCAGTCCTCGACCTCTCCCCGATCCTGCAAGGCGGCGACGCCTCCCAGTCCCTGAAGAACAGCCTCGACCTGGCGCAGCACGCCGAGCGATGGGGCTACAGGCGCTACTGGCTGGCCGAGCACCACAACATGACCGGGGTCGCCAGCGCGGCGACCGCCGTGGTCGTCGCCCACGTGGCCGGCGGCACCTCGACGATCCGGGTCGGCGCCGGCGGAGTGATGCTGCCCAACCATGCGCCCCTGGTGATCGCCGAGCAGTTCGGCACGCTGGAGGCCCTGCATCCCGGCCGCATCGACCTGGGCCTGGGCCGCGCGCCCGGCACGGACCAGCTGACGTCGCGAGCGCTGCGCCGCACCCTGGCCGGCGACGTCGACCGGTTCCCGCAGGACGTGATGGAGCTGATCGGATATTTCGAGGACGCCCAGGAGGGCCAGCCGGTGCGCGCCGTGCCGGGCGCAGGCCTCAAGGTGCCGGTCTGGATCCTGGGCTCAAGCCTGTTCGGCGCCAGCCTGGCCGCGGCCCTGGGCCTGCCCTTCGCCTTCGCCTCGCACTTCGCGCCCGCCGACCTCGACGCCGCCGTGGCGCTCTATCGCGAGCGGTTCCGGCCGTCGGAACGCCTGGCCAGGCCCTATGTGATGCTGGGTCTCAGCGTGGTGGCCGCCCCGACCGACGCCGAGGCCCGGCTGCTGTTCAGCTCGCTGCAGCAGGCGTTCGTGAACATGCGGTCCGGCCGCCCCGGACCCCTGCCCCCGCCGGTGGAAGGCTTCGAAGAGCGGCTCGACCCGGCCGACCGGGCGATGATCGGCCACAGCCTGTCCTGCGCGGTGGTCGGATCGCCCGAGACCGTCCGCCACGGGCTCGCCGACTTCGCCGCCCGCACCGGCGCGGACGAGCTGATGGTCACCGCCCAGGTCTTCGACCACGCCGCCCGGCTGCGCTCGTTCGAGATCGCCGCCGAAGCCCGCGACGCGATCGCGGGACAGGCGAAGGTCGGGGCCTGACCGGCCCCGGCCCGCGCCGATCGCGCCGCGGCCTCAGTATCGGTACTTGAAGGTCAGCCCCCACTCCCGGGGACGTCCCACCGAGGCTTCCGCATAGCCTTGGTCGGTCAGGTCGGCGAATCCCCCCGTGATGACGGTCTCGTCGGTGAGATTCTGTCCGAACAGGGTGGCCCCCCAGCGGCCATCGCGGGATTCATAGCCGACCGAGGCGTTCAGCAGGGTGTAGGCGCCCTGGCGCAGCGCCGGGGTGTTGGCCGCGTTCATGAACGCCTCCGACCGGTAGCTCAGGTCGATGCGGGGTCTGAAGACGCCCCCGAAGCCTGGATGGATCGCATACGAAACACCCAGGTTGCCGGTCCATTCCGGGATCTGGGCGAACGCCTTGTCGCGGGTCACCCCGGTGGCCAGAACGGCGGCGTCCAGGGACGTGTACCTCGCATGGGTGTAGCCGAGGCCGCCATTGATCCGCAGGTCGGCGGTGGGCGCGGCGTCGAATTCCAGCTCGAGGCCCTGGATCTCCGCACCGCCGGCGTTGGCGGTCAAAGGCTGAACGCCCACGAGGACCGGGACCTGAAGGTCGGAATAGTCGGTGTAATAGGCGGCGCCGTTCAGCCGGAACCGGTGGTCCGCGGAATCGAACTTGAACCCAGTCTCGTAGGACGCGACGAATTCCGGGGCGAAGGCCGGCGGGGCCGGCAGCGGCGGGAAGATGCGCTGGGTGAAGCCCCCGCTCTTGAAGCCCTCCGAATAGGTCGCATAGGTCATCAGCCGGTCCGTCCACCTGTAGGCCAGGTTCACCATCGGCGTGGTCTCCGAGATGGACCGGGACGAACGGACGAACGGCACGATGCGGAAGCCGGGGACCGATCCCGGGGGGAAGGCGTGGGTCGGGTCCGACAGGACGATCTGGTCGGGCAGGAACCTCTTGGTCTCGGCCGTCCAGCGCAGACCCGCGGTCAGCGACAGGCGCTCGGTGATGTCGAACGCGGCCTGGCCGAAGATGGCGGTGTTGTCGTTGTCGACGGATCCGCCGCTGCGGATCGCGACCACGGGAAAGGTCACGAAGTTGAGGTTCTCGCCCTGCTCCGTGAAATAGTAGGCCCCCACGATCCAGTTGAGGCGTCGGTCGAGGCCGGTCCCCAGGACCTGGAACTCCTGGCTGAACTGTTGGTGGGCGTAGGTGTCGACCGTGTTCTGGATGAGGATCGGCGTGTGGTCGCCGTCCCGGCTGCCGAACGCGCGGGTGTCGCGATAGCCCGTGATCGACTTGACCGTCAGGCCGGGGGAGAGCTCCCAGGCTCCGTTCAGGGATGCGCCGAAGACCCTCAGCTTCTGCCCCGACGGGCCGGCGCCCTGCTCCCGGTAGAGGTCGTGGGCCACCCACTGTGAATTGAAACAGGCCGGGTTGGACAGGGATCCCGGCGGGGGCACGCAGGGCGGGCCGACCAGGGCGCCGTTGTGGAAGCTTGGGAAGCTGGCGGTCTCCACCACCTGCACCACATTGGCCGGCGCGGAGGTCCCCTTCTCGTCGGTGTAGTCGATGGCCAGGTCGAAGCGGACGTCGTCGCGCGGAGTCCACCGCAAGGCGCCCCGCGCCGACACGGAGCGATCGTCGCCCAGGGTCGAACCGTCGGTGACCCGCTTGACCCAGCCGGTGCGCTCGCGCCAGAGCACGGCTCCGGTCGCGGACAGGGTGTCGGAGATCGGGCCGCTGAAGGTCGCCCGGGCTTCATGCCGGTCGAAGGAGCCGACGGTCCCCTCGACCTCGGCGGTGAAGGAGTTCGAGGGCGCCTTCGAGACCAGGCTGATGGCGCCGCCGATGGTGTTGCGGCCGAACAGCGTGCCCTGGGGGCCGCGCAGGACCTCGACCCGTTCCAGGTCCACGATGTCCATCAGCGAGCCGAACGAGCGGGCCACATAGACACCGTCCAGATAGACGCCGACCCCGGGGTCGGTGTTGAGGAGGAAGTCGATCTGGCCGACGCCGCGGATGAAGAAGGCGCCTGCGGAACTGTTTCCGGACACGCCCTGGCCTTGGGAGATGATCAGGTTCGGAGCGATCTGATCGAGACCCTGGGTGGAGGTGATCTGCCGCTCCTTGAGGGACTCGCCGCCCATGGCGGTGATCGAGATCGGCGTTCCCTGCAGGTTCTCCTCCCGCTTCCGCGCCGTCACGACCACGGTTTCCAGGGCGATCGGCTCGGCGGTCGGCTCGGCCCGCACCGGCGAGGCCTGAAGGAGTCCGCAGGCGAGCGAGACGCCGATGAGCGGCGAGGCGATGCGATGGAGGCCGAGCCCGGGTTCCGCCGCGCCCAGGGCCGGGCGGGCGATCAGGCGATGTTCAGGTGACATGTGCTTTTCCTTGTCTGCCGGCCTGGCGCCGCCAGGCGGGATAGCGGCCGCGCCGGTGATCCAGGCGACGAGCGCCCAGGCGTTCCGGCTCAGCTTCGAAAATCGGTGTGGGACTGCGCGCCGAAGACCCGCGGCCCGGTTCCGTCAGCGCACGCGGAGCCATCCACGGGCGCGCCCGGGCGCAGGACGCTCGCCGGGGCTCAACGGACATGCTCCGGGGTCTGGAGTCCGCGATGGCGGCGGCTGGCGAGATCGCGCCATCGGACGATGTTGCCGTCCGCCTCGAACAGCTGCTCCCGCAGCCAGCCCGTGTCGTCGGCGTAGAAGGCCTGGGTGGCCTCCCGGGCCCAGATGTCGTCTTCGTTGAATCCGATGAGGGCTTTTTCCACCCAGCGCTCGCGAAATTCCCGGTCGAACGCCGCTTCCTCGTCTTCGCCGGCGACGGCTGCGGCGAGGAACTGGAAGTAGATGTGCCGGTCGCCGTCGATGGGGACGTACCACTCGAACTGGGTGAGGTGCGCCGCCGGCCAGGGATCGACCTTCAGGGCGCACGGCAGCCACATCGAGATCGCCTGGGGAAGCATGTTGGCGCCCTGGGGCGTACCCATGCGAACGGTCACGCCCTCGATCTTGCCCTCGAAGACCGGCACGATCGTCTCCGGGGAGAAGATGTCGAAGACCCCCTTGGGACCGCCGTCCTCCTCCGACGTCTCAAACGCCCCGGCACCCCTGGGCGTCAGCCCCAGCGGCAGGGCCAGGTCGGCGTCCTCGATCAGCACGGAGTCCTTGTGGATGAAGATGTGGGTGGAATCGAAACCGTTCTCGCACCCGAGCCGCCAGTTGGCGTTCACCACCTGGCTGCGGCCGCGCACGGCGACGCCGTCGTCGAGGAATCCCGGCGGCACGTCCTCCCGCAGCGGGGGCGGCGCGACCTGCTCGTCGCCGACGAAGACGAAGACCACGCCCTTGGCTTCCTGGGTCGGGTAGGTCTTCAGCCGACGGCGACCGATCACATTGGAGTCGGGCGCCCCGACCACGCCGCACAACAACCCGTCGTCGAAGCGATAGGTGAAGCCGTGGTACCAGCAGGTGATGGTGTCCTTCGTGTAGCACTCGATCTTGCGCGAGAACGGCACGCCCCGGTGCAGGCACTGGTCCCGGATCGCGAAGACGGTTCCGTCGATCCGCTTGAGCAGGATCTTTTCCCCGCAGACCTGCGCCTGGAGGGTCTCGCCCTCGGGAAGCTCATCGGCGAGCCGGACCGGATACCAGTGGTTCCGGAACCCGAATTTCGCGGCGACATAGTCCCGCCCCACCTTGATCTTGCTCAAGATTTCGGGATCGACGAAGCCTTCGTCGGTCATGGGGTCCGTCCTTCCGCCCTGGTTTCGGCGGGTCACTAACGGAAGCCCCAAGCGCCACAAACGTACATGTCCGACACTTGGGTGAGATAAATTCAGCCAAGGGCGAAGCCTAGCGCCCCATCTGCCGGGGATCGTAGAAGAAGGTCTCCTCGACGACCTCCTCGCCGCGCCAGGTCTGCCACGCGATCTCGTCGAGCCGGCCGGTCGAGCCGTCCTTGTGGTGGAAATCGAACTGCCAGCGGATCGCCACCTGGTCGCCGGCGATCAGCGGCGGGCCCATGCGGCGCGCGATGATCTTCTCGACCCGGCGCATCGCCTGCGCCTCGTCCTCCATCAGCCGCTGCCGCCCCTGGCGCGGCTCGTCCTGGTTCTCGCGCATGGAGGCGTCGGCGGCGTAGTAGCGCCCGATGGCGCCCACATAGTCTCCGGACTCCACCACGGCCATGAAGGCCTCGACAGTGGCGGCGCTGGGCATG
>DASUIJ010000035.1:0-5473 GCA_036279815.1 Phenylobacterium sp.
CTGCTGCTCCATCTCCGACACCGTCTGGCCCACGAAGCCGCGGGTCGCGGTCTCGGCGGCGACCGAGGCGGCCTGGGCGGTGCGGGTGTGGGCGTCGGCCGGGGCCAGGGGCTGGCCGTCGGGCAGGCGGATGGCGCTTTCCTCGATCTCCGGCCCCGACGCGAGCAGCACCGCGCGATGCATGGCGTTTTCCAGCTCGCGCACGTTGCCGGGCCAGCGATGGGCGGCCAGGCGGCGCTTGGCCTCGGCCGACAGCGGACGCTCGGGCGTCCCGTTGGCGGCGGCGTACTTGCGCACGAAGAACTCGGCCAGGGCCACGACGTCCGCCGGCCGCTCCCGCAGGGCGGGCAGGCGAAGGTTCACGACGTTCAGGCGATAGAGCAGATCCTCGCGGAAGCTCCCGTCCTTCACCGCGGCCACGAGGTCGCGGTTGGAGGTGGCCAGGATGCGGATGTCGACCTTCACCGGCTTGGAGCCGCCGACCCGGTCGATCTCCCGCTCCTGGATGGCCCGGAGCAGCTTGGCCTGCAGGCGGGTGTCCATCTCGGAGACTTCGTCCAGCAGCAGGGTGCCGCCGTTGGCTTCCTCGAACTTGCCGATCCGTCGGGCCAGGGCGCCGGTGAAGGCCCCCTTCTCGTGGCCGAACAGCTCGCTTTCCAGCAGGTTCTCGGGAATGGCCGCGCAGTTGACCGAGATGAACGGCCGGTTCGCCCGGCGCGACTTCTGGTGGACGTAGCGGGCGATGACTTCCTTACCCGAGCCGCTCTCCCCGGTGATCAGGATCGAGGCCTCCGAGGCCGCCACCTGGTCGGCCATGGAGATCACCGCCTGCATGGAGGGATCGCGAACCACCATCGGCTTGTTGTCGTCCGAGACCGCGGCCAGGACGGCGGCGATCATCTCGGCCTCGGGGGGCAGCGGGATGAACTCCTTGGCCCCGGCGCGGATGGCGTCTGCGGCTTTCTTGGCGTCCGGGTCGACCCCGCAGGCCACCACCGGAACCCGGATCCGCTCGGCCTCGTTGGCGGCGATCAGGGCGGCGATGTCCAGGTCGTAGTCGACCAGCATCAGGTCCGCGCCCTGCCCGGCGCGCAGGGCGTGGGTGGCCGCCGCGATGGTCTCCACGTGGCTGACCTTGGCGCCCGCCGCCATCGCCATCTTCACGGCGGTGGCGAGTTGCCCGTTCAATTTTCCGACGACCAGAAGCCGCATACTCGTATCTCCCAGGGTTCAGGCGGGCTCAGCCCTGCCCGTCGCCGTCCTTGATGATTTCGGTCATGGTCACGCCCAGGCGCTCATCGACGATGACCACCTCGCCGCGGGCCACCAGGCGGTTGTTCACATAGATGTCGATCGCCTCGCCGACCTTGCGGTCCAGCTCCAGCACGCTGCCGGAGTTGAGTTGCAGGAGCTGGGCGACGCTCATGGTGGCGCGTCCCAGCACGGCGGAGATCGAGACCGGCACGTCGAAGACCGGCGCCAGATCGGTGGCGGTCTTCTCCTCCATGTCCCCGCCCATATCCATGGGCATGTCGGAGGGTCCGAATTCGTCGAGCTTGAGATCGTTCTCGGACATTGTGGTCAGCCTTCGCTACCGGGAATGAGGGGTTCGGCGTGCAGCCCTTCCGAGGCCAGCGCCGCCGTAAGCGCGGCGCCGACGCGTTCGGCCGCCTGAGCGGGATCGAAGGTCGCGGCGCCGTCGCCGAAATCGAGGGTGAAGGCCGCCGGCGTCAGGCCCGGCGTCGGGCGCACCACGATCTGGCCGGTGAAGCCGATCGCCTGGGCGGTCTCGGCCAGGGCGATCCCGATGGCCTCGGCCAGGTCCGGCTCCACCGAGATCACCAGTCGCGGCTGGGCCTCGATCTCCCGGGCCAGGGATTCCAGGGCCGCGCGCACGGGCGCTTCGGGGAAATGTTCCAGGGCGGCGTCGGCGATGGCCCGGGCGCAGGCCAGGGCCAGCCCGGCGGAGCCCAGGCGATGCTCGTGGGCCACCTCGGCCAGCTTGCCCAGGGCCTGGCCCGAGGCGTCGGCGATGCCGGCCAGCGCCTGGGCCTGCAGGGCCTGCATCGAGGCCAGGGCCTGGCGCTCGCCGTCGGCATAGGCCTGAAGGCGCAGAGCCTCGACCTCCTCGGCCGTGTATAGGCGCTTGGGCCGCGGCGCGGCATAGGCCACCTCGCCCTCGCCGTCGAAGACCGTGTCGAAGCTGAATCTCTGATGCAGGGGTTCGGACATCAGTAGATCAGCTCATCTTCGCTGCCGGAGCCGGCCAGCATGATCTCGCCCTTGGCGGCCAGGTCCTTGGCGACCTGCACCATGGCCATCTGGGCCTGGTCGACGTCGCGCAGGCGCACGGGCCCCATGCTCTCCATGTCCTCGCGCATGATCTTCGAGGCGCGTTCGCTCATGTTTGAGAAGAACATCTCGCGCAGGGCGTCGGACGAGCCCTTCAGCGCCAGGGCCAGCTGGTCCTTCTCCACCGCCCGCAGCAGGGTCTGCACCCCGCCCGGATCGAGCTTGGACAGGTCCTCGAACACGAACATCAGCGCCCGGATGCGCTCGGCGCTCTCGCGGTTGCGCTCTTCCAGGGCGGCGATGAACCGGGCTTCGGTCTGCCGGTCGAAGGCGTTGAAGATGTCGGCCATCATCTCATGGCTGTCCCGCTTCGAGGTGCGCGCCAGGTTCGACATGAATTCGGTCCGCAGGGTCTGCTCGATCTTGTCGAGGATCTCGCGCTGCACCGGCTCCATGCGCAGCATGCGGGTCACGCACTCCAGCGCGAAGTCCTCGGGCAGGGCGGCCAGCACCCGGGCGGCGTGCTCGGCCTTCACCTTGGACAGCACCACGGCGACGGTCTGCGGGTATTCGTTCTTCAGGTAGTTGGCGAGCACGGCCTCGTTCACGTTGCCGAGCTTGTCCCACATGGTCCGGCCGGCCGGGCCCCGGATCTCCTCCATCAGGTTGTCGACCTTGTCGGGGTCGAGGAAGGAGGACAGCAGGCGCTGGGTCTGTTCGAACGAGCCCATGATCGAGCCCGCGCCCGACATGTCGGAGATGAACTCCACCAGCAGCTGCTCGACCACCGAGGCCGCGACGTTGCCGAGGCCGGCCATCGCCTGGGAGATCTCCTTGATCTCCTCGTCGTCCAGCTGCTGCCAGATCACCACATGGTCTTCGCCCAGCGACAGCAGGATCACGGCGGCCTTTTCGGGGCCGGTGAGCCGGGCTGGATCGGTGATCGCTTTTCCCTTAACGGCCATGGCGGTCAGGCCGAGTCATGGAGCCAGGTGCGCAGCAGCGCGACCGACTCCTCTGGGTGGCTGTCGACGAACTCGGCGACGCGCTTGACGGAGCTGGCCTTCACCTGGCCCTCGATGCGGGCGATGTCGATCCGCTGCTCCATGTCGCTGATGCCGTGATTGGGCAGGGCCAGGGCCTGGCCGGTCGCGGGATCGACGGGCACCTGCACCTGCATCGGCTGGCCGTCGGGCGTGGTGACGATGCGCGTCATGGTGGGGCCGCCGGCCATCGAGAGGGCCGGCAGTCCGCCCATGCTCCCGCCGCCTCCGCCGCCGCGCAGCATCGGGCGCACGATGAACAGCATCATCAGGATCACCACCACGGCCATCACGCCCAGCTCGGCGGCGCGCATGATGTCGTTCTTGTCGAAGCCCATCAGCGGATTGGCGGCGGTGACCCCCTCGGGATTGGCCTCCGCCGGGAACTGGACATTGACCACGGTCACCTGGTCGCCCCGGGTCTGATCGAAGCCGACGGCGGTGCGGACCAGTTGCTCGATACGCTGCATCTCGGCGGCGCTGCGGGCGGTGTAGGGACCGGGCTTGCCGTCCTTGCCGGCCGGGGCGGTCACGCCATCCACGGCCACGGCCACGGAAATGCGCTTCACCTGGCCCGGATCCTTCACCTCGGTCCGGGTGGTCTTGGAGATTTCGTAGTTGGTGGTCGATTCGGTGCGGCCGCTGGCCGAGCCGGTGGCGCCGTCCTGGTTGTTGGAATTTCCGCCGGGGATGTTCGTGCTGGCCGAGACGCCGCCGGCGGTGTCGGTCTGGCTCTCCTTGGAGTTCTCCTCGGTGGTGGATTCCGACCGGATCACCTGGCCGTCCGGATCGAACTTCTCCTCCTGCAGGGTGACGCGGGACAGGTCGAGGTCGGCGGTGACGTTGACGCGGGCCTTGCCGGGGCCGACCACGCCTTCGACCAGGTTCTTCACGGTCTTGGCGATCCGCTGCTCGACGTCGCTCTTGCGGCCGTCGGCGGCCATGGCGTCGCCCTGCTCGCCGCCCGACAGGGTCTTGGCGTGCTGGTCCACCACGGTGACGCGGTCGGGCTTCATGTTGGGCACCGCGCCGGCGACCAGGTTCTGAATGGCGCGCACCTGTTCGGGGCCGGGCTCGCGCCCGCCCACGCCGATCGACACGGAGGCCGAGGGCTGCTGCGCCTCCTCTTCGAACAGTTCGCGCTTGGGCAGCACCAGGTGGACCCGGGCGGTGTTCACCCCGTCCAGCGCCTGGATCGTCCGGGCCAGTTCGCCTTCCAGCGCCCTCTGCCGATTGAGCTGCTGGACGAAGTCCGTCTGGCCCATGGCGTTGGTGTTGTCGAAGATCTCGTAGCCGACCGAGCCCGCGGTCGGCAGGCCCTTGCCGGACAGCAGCAGCCGGGTCGAGGCCACCTCGTCGCGCGGCACCATGATGGTGGAGCCGTCGCCCTTGACCTCGTATTTGACCCCCCCGGCGTCCAGCGCCTTGGTGATCTCACCGGCCTCTTTCAGGTCGAGGTTGGAATAGAGCAGGGCCTTGGGTTCGCCCAGGTTCATGGTCACGGCGAACAGGGCTGCGGCCACGCCCGCCCCGATCCCGAGCAGGGCTGCCAGGCGTCCGAAACCGAACCTTTGCAAAGCGGCGACGAAACCGTTCAACGCGTGGCGTCCCTGTTCCCGATACGCGGGCTGGACACAACTTGCCCGCCGCTAGGCAGGATTTACCCAGTCCATGGTAAACGACGCGTTTAAGGTTTGGGCTAATGCCAAGCTTTATCTGATCGCCTTTGTCGCACCCCTCCCAGGCGTGCGCGGCGGCTCAGGCCTCTCCCACGGCGCGGGAGGGAAGGGTCGGGTCGCCTATCCCGCCCAGGGGGTCAGGGCGCCCCAGATGAATAGAAGGGCTGAAAACGCCAGGTAAATCAGCACGGTCGCGGCGTAAGCTCCCTTGCGCAGAGCCGTCCAGCTGTCCACCCGGCGACCGCCTCGCCAGACGTTGGGCAGGATCGCGGCGGTCAGCAGGGTCAGCAGCGCCGAGACCATGGCGCAGGCCGAGGCCAGCAACAGCAATACGCTGGGCCAGCTGTACATGACGTTGGCGACGTCGCCGCTCTTGGACGCCCAGATGGCGACCAGGCAGAAGGCCGTCAGCCAAAGCACGGCCTGGATGTTCTGGATCAGGCTGGCGCGGCCCTGGAT
>DASUIJ010000036.1:0-2186 GCA_036279815.1 Phenylobacterium sp.
CCGACCGCAACGGCGACGTGCTCTACGCCGACATCACCGCCACGCCCAACGTCTCGGCCGAGAAGCTGAAGGCCTGCGCGCCGGCCTCCGGCCTGGGCCCGCTGGCCGCCACGGCGCGTATCTACATGCTCGACGGATCGCGGGCCGCCTGCGACTGGGACGTGGCGGCGGGCGCCGCGGCGCCTGGCCTGATGCCCGGCGCGACCATGCCGGCCCAGATCCGCACCGACTATGTGGCCAACAGCAACGACAGCTACTGGCTGGCCAACGCCCAGGCGCCCATGGCCGCCCTGTCGCCCATCGTGGGGCCCACCAAGGTCGCCCAGAACCTGCGCACCCGCTCGGGCCTGATGGAGATCGCCGCCCGCCTGGACGGCTCCGACGGCCTGCCGGGCAAGAGCGTCGATCCCGCCGCCGTCGAGGCGATGCTCTATCGCAACAAGAACCTGGCCGCCGACCTGATCCTCGACGACCTTGCCGCGCACTGCGCCGGGGCGTCCGCCGTCACCCTCGCCAGCGGCAAGGTGGTGGATGTCGCCAAGGCCTGCGCGGTGCTCGCCAAATGGGACCGGCGGATGAACCTCGACAGCGTCGGGCCCCACCTGTTCATCGAGTTTCTCCGGGGGGTCGAACGGATTCCCGGCGCCTTCGCCACGCCCTTCGATCCCGCCGATCCGATCCACACGCCTAGGGGCCTGAAGACGGACGCCGAGACCGGCGCCAAGGTCCTCCGGGCCCTGGCCCAGGCGGTCGACCTGCTGGACGGCGCCAGGATTCCTCTCGACGCGCCCTGGGGGCAGGTGCAGTTCGTCGTCCGCGGCGACCAGCGCATCCCGGTCCATGGCGGGGAGGGCGAAGACGGCGTGCTGAACGCCCAGCAGTCCAAGCTGGTCCCGGGCCTGGGCTACGTGCCCTACCACGGCTCCAGCTACATCCAGGTGGTGACCTTCGACGCCAACGGTCCGGTGGCCGACGCGATCCTGACCTACAGCCAGTCCACCGACCCGGCCTCGCCCCACTACGCCGACCAGACGCTGCTGCACGCCCGCAAGGCCTGGGTCCGGCTGCCCTTCCACAAGGCGGACATCGCGGCCGACCCCACCCTGACGCGCAGGACCATCCGGGAGTAGCGGAGTCTTAAGCGGCGCTTCACCAGGTTCGCCTAGGCTCGGGTCCGACAGAGGACCCTGGCTTGGCGATACAGCCGATCGACAGCGCGAACCGGACCCTGGCCGTGCTCGCCGGGCATGCGGCCGCGCGCATCGCGGGCGCCGGCCCGACCCGACTTCCGGGCGTCTATGCGCTGGTCGAGGTCACGCCGGCCGCGCCGGCCGAGACCGGGGCCGCGCCGGCCGCGACCCCGACCCCGCAGCTCACCAAGGCCCAGGTGGTCGCCACCGCGGTCCAGTCGGCGGTGGTGCGCCAGGATGGACTGGCGCCGCTGATCGCCGACCTCGCCCAGGCCCTGAAGACCGGCGCCCTGCCGCCGCCGGCGCGGGAGGCCGCCGCCCGCGTGCTGGCCCAGGCGACGCCCCTGGACGTCCAGGCCGGCGGCCGCGACATCGCCAGGGCCCTGGGCGGCTCGGGCCTGTTGCTGGAGGCCGAACTCGCGGCCAATCCCGCCCAGTCGCCGGTGGGCGTGGATCTCAAGGCGGGGTTGCTGTTGCTGCGCCAGGCCCTGGCCGGCGCCCAGTCCGACGCGCCGCGCCGCGCCGCGCGAGGCCCCCGCCCGCCGCCGCCCTATCGCGGTGGGCCCACCGCGGGCCAGCCGCCGGCCGAGGCCAGCCTGGCCGAGGACACGCCGCCCGACGTGCAGCGCCAGCGCCTGGCCGAGGAGACCGAGTCCGCCCTGGCCCGGCTCGAACTGCTGCAGATCGCAAGCCTGCCCCAGGACGAGGTCGACCCGATCGCCCGCTGGATGTTCGAAACCCCGGTGATGACCCCCCAAGGGCCCGCCGTCGCGCAGTTCGAGATCAGCCGCGACGGCCGGGGCCGCGACGCCGCCGGCCAGGAGGCGCCCATCTGGCGGGCGCGCTTCGGACTGGACACCGAGCCGCTCGGCCCGGTCAGCGCCCACCTGTCCCTGTCGGGCGGCCAGATCGGCGTCATGTTCTGGGCGCAGCGGGCGTCGGCCGTGGAGCTCCTGAGGACCCAGGCGCCCGGCCTGGTCCGCGCCCTGACCGGCC
>DASUIJ010000037.1:0-5145 GCA_036279815.1 Phenylobacterium sp.
CGGAGGCCCGCACCTTCGGCTTCGGCTCCATGCGGCGGATGAAGTCGCGGCAGCGGGGGTAGATCTCCTCGCGGAACCGCTTGCCGTTGAACACGCCGTAGTGGCCGACGTGGGGCTGGATGTAGTCTTCCTTCAGCTCCAGCGGCAGGCCGAGGCACAGCCGGTGCGCCGCCTGGGTCTGGCCGATCCCCGAGATGTCGTCGTTCTCGCCCTCGACGGTCAGCAGGCCGACATCCGTGATGCGCTCCGGCTTCACCTTGCGGCCCCGATGAACCAGCTCGCCCTTGGGCAGCAGGTAGCGCTGGAAGACGACGTCCACGGTCTGGAGATAGAACTCCTCGGTGAGATCAAGCACCGAGAGGTACTCGTCGTAGAACTCCAGGTGCTTTTCCGCCGAATCCCCGTCGCCGTTCATCAGGTCCTGCAGGTACTGCAGGTGGGCTTCCCGGTGGCGCTCGATGTTCATCGACATGAACGAATAGAGCTGGACGAAGCCCGGATAGACCCGGCGGCCCGCCCCCGGATAGGGCCCGGGCACGGTGTTGATCATGTTGGACTTGAACCAGGCGAAGGGCTTTTCCTCCGCCAGCTTGTTGGTGACGGTGGGCGACAGCCGCGCGTCGATGGGCGAGCCCATGAAGGTCATGGTGCCGGGCCGGCAGTCCTCGTCGTCCTCGGCCATCAAGGCGGCGGCGGCCAGGACGGCGGGGCCCGGCTGGCACACGGCCACCACGTGCGGACGCGGCCCCAGCAGGCGCAGCATCTCGCGGACGTGGTCGATATAGTCGTGGAAGTCGAAACGGCCGTCGAGCACCGGCACGTCGCGGGCGTTCTGCCACTCGGTGATGAACACCTCGTGGTCCTGAAGGAAGGCCTCGACCGTTCCGCGCAGCAGGGTGGCGTAGTGGCCCGACAGGGGCGCGACGATCAGCACCGCCGGCTCCAGCTCCCGCCGGCCGGCCTTGCGCATGTCGGCCATGTCGCGGCTGAAGTGGGTGAGCTTGACCCACGGGCTGCTCCACACCTCGGTGGGCCGCACGCGGACGGGCTGGCCGTCGATCTCGACGCTGTCGACGCCCCAGGCCGGGCGCCCGTAGCGCCGGGTCAGGTTGGCGAACAGGTCGGAATTGGCGAACAGCCGGCGGCCCAGCTCGCTGTCCTTGGCGGGATTGAGCGGCGAGCTCCAGAAATTGCGGGTCGCCCGCGCCGCCATCCGCAGCGGGGTGGAAGCGTAGTAGCCGACTTCATAGAACGTATAGAGCATCGGATGCGCCATCCTGTTGTGCGGCGCAGCATAGCATTACCGGCGTTAAGGAAGTCCAGCCTCTTAAAGCGCAGGTTGTCGCAGGCCCCGGCTTTTGCGTCCCGCAGGGCGCGCCCTACTTCGCCATCGCGTCCGAGATCTGCCGGGCGATCTCGTCGGGGCTGATGCCGTAGGGCAGCACCCGGGCGAACCGGCCCTTGGGGTCCATCAGGTAGCTCGCGGTCGAGTGGTTGATCAGGTAGTCGGGCCCGGTCCCCGACTTCTCGTAGAACACCCTGTAGGCCTTGGCCGCGACGGCCACCTGTTCGGGCGTGCCGGTCAGGCCGACGGTCCCCTTGGGAAAGGCGTCGTTGGCGAGATAGGCCGCCATCTGGGCCGGCGTGTCGCGCTCGGGATCCAGCGAGACGAAGACCACCTGCAGCTTGTCCGCCTTCGGCCCCAGGCGCTCCTGGGCCTGGGCCATGGCCGCCAGGGTGGTGGGGCAGACGTCGGGACAATAGGTGAAGCCGAAGAACACCGCGCTCCACTTGCCCTTCAGCACCGCCTCGGTGACCGGCTTGCCGGTCTGGTCCACCAGCTGGAACGGCCCGCCGGGGCCGGCGCTGGGCGGCGCCTCGAACACGCCGGCCCGCCAGGCCAGGCCCGCCAGGATGAACAGGCCCGCCACGCAGGCGCCGATGAGGATCAGATTTCGTCGCGACATGAAGAACGGGCCTCGTCAGGCGTTGCAATCCGGGCGATGATTCCAGCCGATGGCGTCCGAAGCACATCCTGCGCTGTCGAGGCCGCAACCCGCTCACGGCCTCGATAGGCAAAGCCCGGCGGCGGCGCAAGACGAGCTCGCCTGGCCGACCAGCGGCGCGATGCGCGGACGCCTGCGGATGCGCACCCTGGTGACCCTGCGCTGGGTGGTGCTGCTGGGCGAGGTGGCCATCCTGCTGACCGCCGGCGTCGGACTGGGCTTCCAGGCGCCCTACGCCCTCTGTTTCGGCCTGATCGGCGCCTCGGCCTGGGTCAACCTCCTGACCGGGGTGGCGTCCCCGGGCCAGAGGATGACCGGCGAGTGGGAGGCCACGGCGCAGCTCGCCTTCGACATCGCCCAGATCACCGGCCTGCTCTACCTGACCGGCGGCATCGCCAACCCCTTCTCCCTGATGCTGATCGCCCCGGTGACCCTGGCGGCGGCCACCCTGCCCCTGGCGCCGGTCGGGGTGCTGGGAGCCTTCGCCGTCGCCACATCGGTGGGCCTGGCCTTCTTCCGCCTGGGCCTGCCCGCCGCGCCGGGGCGGGAGGTCAGCCTGCCCTTCAGCTACCTGGTCGGGGCCGCGGCGGCCAATGTCGCCGGCATCCTGATCATCGCCGGCTATGTGCGCCAGGCGGCGGAGGAGTCCGCGCGGATGGCCCTGGCGCTGGACGTCACCCAGATGGTGCTGGCGCGCGAGCAGAGGCTGTCGGCCCTGGGCGCCCTGGCCGCCGCCGCCGCCCACGAGCTGGGCACGCCGCTGGCCACCATCTCCATCGTCTCCAAGGAGATGGCCCGCGAGGCGGTCCTGCCCAACATCAAGGAGGACGCCGAGCTTCTGGTCGCCCAGGCCGCCCGCTGCCGCGAGATCCTGCACCGGCTCACCGACGCGCCCGACGCCGCCTCCGACGAGGTGCACGAGCGCATGACCCTGCTGCAGCTGCTGCACGAGGTGATCGAGCCCCATGCCGGCGTGAAGGGGGTTCGGGTGGAGGCCATCGTCACCGGCGCGCCGGGCGCCCAGGCCCCGGACATCTGGCGCATGCCCGAGGTGCTGCACGCCCTGACCTCCTTCATCGAGAACGCCGTCGACTTCGCCGCCTCGGAGGTCCTGGTCACCGCCCGGTTCGACACCGCCAGCGTCTCCATCGAGGTGCGCGACGACGGCCCGGGCTTCACCCCCGACATCCTGGCGAAGCTCGGCGAGCCCTATGTGACCAGCCGCCCCGGGGTGGAGGGCGGCCGCACCGGCCACGTCGGAATGGGCCTGGGATTCTTCATCGCCAAGACGCTACTGGAACGAACAGGCGCGCTGGTGGCTTTCCAGAATGCAAGACCACACGGCGCGGTAGTATCCATCCGCTGGTCGCGCGCCAAAATTGAGGTGAGTTCGGCCTGAGATAATTCAGGAAGGACTTGCGGAGCACAGGAGTCGCGCGACATGATGACGCACAGAACACAAGAGACCAACGTCTCTATTCGGGGTTGCCGATGACTGATCTGTCTGCAGATATCGCCGCCCTCCCGGACAAGAGCCTGCTTGTTCTGGACGACGATGCTCCGCTGCGGACCCGCCTGGGACGCGCGCTGGAGCAACGCGGATTCGAGACCACCCTGGTCGGCAGCGTCGGCGAAGCCCTCGCCGCCGTGCGCTCCTCCCCGCCCGCCTACGCCGTGCTCGACATGCGGCTGGAGGACGGCACGGGCCTGAAGGTGGTGGAAGCGGTCCGCGACGCGCGGCCCGACGCCAAGATCGTCATGCTGACCGGCTACGGCAATATCGCCACCGCGGTGGCGGCGGTGAAGTCGGGCGCCATCGACTATCTGTCGAAGCCGGCCGACGCCGACGACGTGGCCCGCGCCCTGCTGGCCCGCGTCGACGAGAATCCGGCTCCGCCGGAAAACCCCATGAGCGCCGACCGGGTGCGCTGGGAGCATATCCAGCGGGTCTACGAGCTCTGCGGCCACAACGTCTCGGAAACCGCGCGGCGCCTGAACATGCACCGCCGCACCCTGCAGCGCATCCTGGCCAAGCGCGCGCCGCGCTGACCTCTTTCGTCTCCCCCCGTGCGGGGTGAGGGCTGATCTCTTTCCTCTCCCCGCGTGCGGGGAGAGGAACCGCTACCCCTCCAGCACCGTCGCCATCACCCCTGCCGCCCGCATCGCGGCCAGGCGTCCGAAGGCGATGGTCAGCGCCTTGCGCCGCGCCCCGGCCAGGGCCGCATGGGGCGCCTCGCGCAGCACCGCCCCGCCGAAGGCGTCGCAGACCAGCAGGCCCGGCTCGTCGGGCAGGATGTCGCGCGGAAATTCCGGCGCCACGGCGAAGGCGAACCGGTCGCAATAGGGCCGGTACTCGTGCCACTTGCGGTCCACCCGGAAGTCCTCGACCCCCGACTTCACCTCGATGATGATCAGGTGGCCCTTGGAGGAGATCGCCATCAGGTCCGCGCGCCGCCCATTGGGCAGGGTCACCTCGGCCAGCGGCGCATAGCCCATGTCGGCCAGCAGCCGCGCCGCGCCGCGGGTCACCGCCGCGGTGACGGCCGGCCGGGTGATGATGAGGGCGTCCTCGGCGTCCATGCCCACAGATTGTTCCGGCTTCGTTCCGGATGCAAGCGCCGCCTACGGATAGGTCCCCTTGCCGATCATCTGGTCCAGGTCCCGCAGGGACGCCGCATTGAGCTCGGCCCAGTCATAGGCGGTGCGGCAGGCCCGGATCGGCAGGCGGGAGCCGATGGGCTGATACTTCTTGCAGATCAGCGCCTCGCCCTTCGGGCCCCGGATGACGATCTGCTGGGCCTTGGGGCCCCCGGTTCCGGGCGCCTTGGCGTCGGGCGCGGCGGGTGCGGTCTGGGCCAGGACGGCGATCGCCAGGAACATCGCTGCGCTGCTCAGCATCGGGTCGCCTCAAGCCTGGCCGCAAGGTGGCATGGCCGCCCGGCGCCCGCCAGTCCCTCGCCTCGCCGTCGCCGCCGGGCCTGTCCCGGCGGTCCCCGCATGCCGAAGACCCAGGCGACGCCCGGGCGGCGGAGATCATCGATGGCCGGGACCGTCCCGGTCAGGGCGTTCAGGTGGGAGACGGCTCTGGCCCGCCGGCCGGCGGCTCAGTTCCGCGCGGGCTGCGGGAACTCCAGGGCGG
>DASUIJ010000038.1:0-6030 GCA_036279815.1 Phenylobacterium sp.
CGCCGCCGGTGATCGTCAGCGTCCCGCCGGGGATGGTGGTCTGCCTGCTGGGCGTCGCCGCCATCGTCTATGACTGGCGCACCCGCGGGAAGCCGCACCCGGTCTATCTGATCGGGCTTCCTCTGGTGATGGCCCAGATGCTGCTCAACGTGCCGATCGGGGCGTCGGACCAGTGGATGGCCATCGCCCGGGGCGTGGAGTCGCTGGCGGGATAACGGCCGGCCTCAGCGCCGCACGAGGGGTCCCGAGACGGCCACCAGCAGGCAGATCCACGTCTCGCGGACGGCGTCTTCGTAGCAGGCGCCGCTTTCGGCGAGCGCCTTGTGGAACGACTCCTCCCACAGCGCCCGCTCGGCGGCGTGGGGCGTGCGGACATAGATCTCGTCCTCGCCGTTCCACAGCGCCTGGCCGTCGACCAGGAACTGCTGGAGGTCGATGCGCACGCCGGGCTCGGCCAGCACCGCCTCGGCCTCGGCCACCCCTTCGGCGTTGAGCGCAATCACCGGACGTCCGACGATCTCGGCGACGAAGACGGCGATCATGAACCTTCCCGGCGGCGGCTTTGAACGCCAAGCATAACGGATCGCCATCCGCTACAAGGGCGCTCGGCCTTGAGTTGTGCGAGCCCCCCGCCATACTGGCCGAGGCGGCGCTTCATGCGGGGAGTTGGACGAATTTGGAAGACGCAACGCGCCAGCCGCCGGTTTCCCATGCCTCAGGCAACCCCATACTGCTGATCGTGACCGGCTGGCTGGCGGCCGCCGCGGGCCTGACGATCAAGCCGGAATGGGCCGGGCCGCTGACCTTCGTCTTCGTCTGCCTGGGCTGGGTGCTGGCGGTGGGCGTGCATGAGTTCTGCCATGCGTGGGTGGCCTACAGGGCCGGAGACCACACGGTGGCCGAAAAAGGTTACCTGTCCTTCGACCCGCGCCGCTACGCGGACCTGCAGACCACGATCGTGTTTCCGCTGCTGGCGCTCGCCCTGGGCGGGATCGGGTTTCCCGGCGGGGCGGTCTATCTGCGCGAGGACCTGATGCGCGGACGGTGGTGGCGCGCCGCCGCCTCCCTGGCCGGGCCGGCGGGGACCCTGGCGGTGCTGATCGCGCTGGCCGCCGTTCTTCGCCTGTGGACCCCGCCGCCGGGACAACAGGCCCTGGTCGACGCCGTCGCCTTCCTGGCGCTGCTGCAGGCCACCGCCCTGGTGCTGAACCTGCTGCCGGTTCCGGGCCTCGACGGCTACGGCGCGATCCGGGCGTTCCTGCCCCAGGGCGCGCGTGTCGCCATGCGCCGGATCGAGCCCCTGGCGCCCCTGATCCTGCTGGGCCTGCTGTTCTTCGTTCCGGCCGTGTCGAGCCTGCTGTTCGGGCTGGCCTTCCTGATCACCTACCTGATGGGACTGCCCGACGGGCCGATGATCGCGGGCCTCCAAGCCTTCCAATTCTGGAAATAGGAACCTCTCCATGCCCCGTTCTCCCGACTATCTCGGCGCCGTCGGCATCGGCGTCAGCGATCTGGCCCGGTCCGTGGATTTCTACACGCGGGTGCTGGGCATGACCCAGACCCAGACCTTCAAGCTTCCCTATATGGACGAGGTGGTCGTGGCGTTTCCGGGGCGGTCGGCGGTGGTGCTGATGCACTACACCGACGGTTCGGCGCGCAACTACAAGGACAACCCGATCAAGCTGGTCTTCTACGTGACCGATCCCAAGGCCGTGGCGCAGGCGATTCGCGCCGACGGCCTGGAGATCACCCGCGAGCCCGCGCCGATCGAGACCCTGGGCGGCGCCATGGTCGGCCTGGCCAAGGACCCCGACGGCTATGTGATCGAACTGCTGCAGGCGCCGGCCCCCAAGCCGGCGGCGGCCTGACCTCGACCCCGTGGGAACCGGTGCGATGAGTCCCGACGTCCTGTCCCCGGAGAGCCTGGACGCCATCGCCGCCGCCGTGGCGGCCCGGCGCGCCCGCGCGCCTGTGCTGGTGGTCGGGATCACCGGCGCCGTGGCCGCGGGGAAAAGCACCTTCGCGGGCCAGCTCAAGGCGTCGCTGGAGGCCGGGCCGGACCGGCCCAGGGTGGAGATCGTCTGCACCGACGGTTTCCTCATGCCCAACGCGCGGCTGGAGGCCCTGGGCCTGCTGGACCAGAAGGGATTCCCGCCCAGCTACGACACCCCGGCGCTGCACGCGGCCCTGGGGGCTGTGCGCTCCGGTCCGGCGACCTTCCCGGCCTATTCCCACACGATCTACGACATCGACCCGGCCCTGGCCCGCACCCTGGAGGCGCCGGACGTGCTGATCGTCGAGGGGCTGAACCTGCACCATCGGGCCCTGGCGCCGGCCGGGCCGGATCCGCTGGACCTGCTGATCTATCTGGACGCCGACGAGGCCCACCTGGAGGCCTGGTTCCTGGCCCGCTTCATGGGGCTGTGGGAGGCCGCCGAGCACGACCCCACGTCGTTCTACGCCCGATTCCGGCCCCTGGGCCGCGAGGGCGCGGAGGGCCTGGCCCGCCAGGTCTGGGACGCCATCAACCTGAAAAACCTGCGCGAGCACATCGTCCTGGCCCGCGACGGCGCCGACCTGATCGTCCGCAAGAGCGAGGCCCACGGGATCGTGGCGGTGGAGGCGCGGGGCTAGCCGCGCGTTCCCGTTTCCGATCGAGCGGTGCTAAAGCCGCTCCGTGACCTCCGCATCGACCCGAATCTGGACCCGCTCCACCCACCATTCCGCCTTCCGTTCCGGCGGCTGGGCCTATGTGCGCGCCGGCGCCCAGGGCGAGCCGACCGGGCAGGCCGGGGGCGAACGCAACACCCGTCCCGAGCGGATGGCCCTGGCCGGGCTGGCGGCGTCCTGCAAGGACCTGCCGGCGGGCGCGATCGAGGTCGAGCTGGGGGACGCCGCGCTGGTCCGGATGGTGCGGACGATCGCGGCGGGCCAGGCCTTCGCCGACGACGAGGCGCCCAGCGCGGACCTGGACCTGTGGGCCCAGCTGGCGACGGCGCTGAAAGGCCGGACCGCGACCTTCCGCCTGGCCGACCGCGGCGCGTTTCCCGGCAATCCCGGCGCCTTCGCCCAGGCCTGGGCCGACCTGGCCATGGACAAGGCCAAGGCGGCCGGCGCCTTTACGGCGTCGATCCCGCGGCCGAACCTCGCGAAGCTGAAGCTGGACTGAGTGGCGCAAGCTTCGCCTTGCCAGCAACCCCGACGTTCTGTTGCATGCGGCAATCTGAGGTGGAGCCGCCGACATGTTTTCCATACTCGCCGCTGTCGAGCCGCCAGCGGCCCCGCCTCCCCAGGAGCGGTCGCTCAGCCTTCCGGCGGACCAGCCTCTGAGACCGGTGCTTCCCAATCCCGTCTGGGTGCGTAAGCCAGCGGGGGATCAACTGGCGCGCCTCTATCCCTTTGTCGCCATGCAGCGGAATCTCAGCGGCGCCGCCACAATGGAATGTGGTGTGAACGCGGACGGGACGTTGGCGGACTGCAAGGTTGTCGCCGAAAGTCCCAGCAGCGCAGGCTTCGGGGCCGCAGCCCTTCAGCTTGCCAAGTACTTCCAGATGAGTCCCACCACGGCGGATGGAAGTCCCGTCGGCGGTGGCTCGGTGCGCATTCCGATCCGATTTTCCCTACCGAGCGGAATGAACCTCAAGCGCCCCAACTTCGATGGCGCCTGGGCCTGCTATGGACAGACGGCCAATCTGGCCGAGCAGGATCCGGCCACGCCCAACGCCTGGCGTGCGGCCGTGTACTGGAGCGTCCAGCTGCAAGGAGCGATCGCCGGCGGCCTTGGGCGTCCTTCGGATGCCGAGGCCCTGGAACGCCAGGCCCGGCTCGGCGCGGCCGACGGCACGCTGACCATCCCCAAGGGCTTCGAACTCAAGGACTGCCTGGCGGCCGTTCCGACCAAGTAGCCGCCCCGGTCATCCGTCCTTAACCCTTCCCCCGTCTTCTCGAGCGCTGTAGGAACATATCCTGAACGTGGCGACTCGGTGAGCATGACATCCATCCGCATCCTCGGCCTCGATCCTGGGCTCCGCCGCACCGGCTGGGGGGTGATCGTGGTCGATGGCGCCCGGCTGAGCCACGTGGCGCACGGGGTGATCGCGCCCAAGGACACCCTGCCGTTCGCCGAGAGGCTGCTGCACCTGTTCGACGCGATTTCCGAGGTCGTCGCCGCGCACGCTCCGGACGAGGCGGCGGTGGAAGAGACCTTCATGAACAACAACGCCCAGAGCGCGCTGAAGCTGGGCCACGCCCGGGCCATGGCCCTGCTGGTCCCGGCCCGCGCCGGCCTGCCGGTGGCGGAGTACGCCGCCAAGGTGGTCAAGAAGGCGGTGGTGGGCACCGGCGGAGCCGACAAGGACCAGGTGGGCTTCATGGTCGCCCGCCTGCTGCCCACGGCCGGCAAGACCACCGAGGACGCCGCCGACGCGCTCGCGGTCGCCATCGCCCACGCCCACGCCCGCAAGGCGCGCAACCTCGTGCAGCGGACCGCGGCATGATCGGGCGGCTGCGCGGACTGGTGGCCGAGGTGGGCGAGGAAGACGCCCTGATCGACGTGGCCGGCGTGGGCTATGTGGTGCGCTGCGGATCGCGGACCCTGGGCCACCTGCCGGCCGTCGGCGAGGAGGCGGTGCTGCACGTGGAGACCCAGTGGGCGGAGTCCACGGGCATGAAGCTCTACGGCTTCCTGGGACGCGACGAGCGCCGGGCCTTCGTGCTGCTGCAGGCGATCCAGGGCGTGGGACCCAAGGCGGCGCTTTCGGTGCTGGACGTGTTGCCGCCGCCGGACCTGGCCCAGGCCGTGGCCCGCGAAGACAAGGCCGCCGTCGGCCGCGCCAACGGGGTGGGGCCGAAGCTCGCCCTGCGGATCGTCACCGAACTGGCCGGCAAGCCGATCTCCGACGGCCCCGTGGCCGCCTTCCACGCCCAGGCGACCGCGCATGCGCCGCCGCCGCCCTCGGCGACCGGCGAGGCGGTGGCCGCGCTGATGGGCCTTGGCGTCGCCGAGGTGAACGCGCGCCGGGTGGTCGAGCAGGCCTCGCTGCGGCTGGGTGAAGAGGCGACCGTGCAGGCGCTGATCAAGGCCGGACTGCAGGAGCTGGGCCGGTGACCCGCCTCGTCTCCGGCGAGCCCGCGCCCATGGAGCCGCAGGACCGGGCGCTGCGCCCGCAGACGCTCAACGAGTTCGTCGGCCAGGAGCAGGCCAAGGGGAACCTCAGGGTCTTCATCGAGGCGGCCAAGTCGCGCGGCGAGGCTTTGGACCATGTGCTGCTGTTCGGCCCACCGGGACTGGGCAAGACCACCCTGGCCCAGATCATCGCCCGAGAACTCGGCGTGAACTTCCGCGCCACCTCGGGGCCCGTTCTGGCCAAGGCCGGAGACCTGGCGGCGATCCTGACCAACCTCGAACCGCGCGACGTGCTGTTCATCGACGAGATCCACCGCCTGGCCGCCAATGTCGAGGAGATCCTCTATCCGGCCATGGAGGACCATGTGCTGGACCTGGTGATCGGCGAGGGCCCCTCGGCGCGCTCGATCCGCATCGACCTGGCGCCCTTCACCCTGGTGGCGGCGACCACCCGGGCAGGCCTGCTGGCGACGCCGCTGCGCGACCGGTTCGGCATCCCGATCCGGCTGGAATTCTACACCCACGCGGAGTTGACCAAGGTGCTGGCCCACGCCTCGGGCAAGCTCGGCCTGGCCCTGGCGCCCGAGGGGGCGGCCGAGATCGCCACCCGCGCCCGGGGCACTCCGCGCGTGGCCGGACGGCTGCTGCGCCGGGTCCGCGACTTCGCCGCCGCCGACGGCGTGGAGGTGATCGGCAAGGCCGCCGCCGCCCAGGCCCTGGCCCGCCTCGACGTCGACCCGGCGGGGCTGGACGCCCTGGACCGCCGCTACCTGCGCGCCCTGATCGAGAACTATGGCGGCGGCCCGGCCGGGGTCGAGACGCTGGCCTACGCCATCGCCGAGGCCCGCGACGCGGTCGAGGACGTGATCGAGCCCTTCCTGTTGCAGCAGGGTTTCATCCAGCGC
>DASUIJ010000039.1:0-2535 GCA_036279815.1 Phenylobacterium sp.
GACGCTCCGAACCGTCCCCGGCCTGTCGCACTATTCGACGCTGCAGGCCGCCCTGCCGGAGATTTTCAGCGCCCTGACCTGAGCAGGCGCCGGGAGGAAGGGGCTCAGAGCGCGGCGGTCGCGGCCTGTACGGCCAGGAGCTCTGACTGGAAGGTCAGCATCCGGCGACGGATCTCCGGTCGGAAACTGTCGGTCGCGCAGGCGCACAGGGTCGCGGCGTATCCGAAGCAGGCGGACGGTTCGAGTTCGCGGACCGAGCCGCCGCCCATGACCCAGTTCAGCATGACCGCGGCGAACCGCCCGTTCAGGGCCTCCTGCAGCAGGCCCATGTCTATGTCCTCGGCGATGGCCCCTTCGCCGCGGGCCTCTTCCAGCAGGCCGCGCCAGAACAGGCTGTTCTGGGGGGTGATCAGCTCCGCGCGCAGCTCGGCGTCGCCGCCCCGCGGGTCGAGAAGCGAGGTCCACAGGGTGTGATAGAATTCCGGATCCTGGACGTGATAGGCGAAGGTGATGCTGAGCGCCTTGAAGATGCGATCGACGGCGCTGAGGTCCTTGAGGGTCGAGAATTTCTCCTGAAATTCCCGGGCGTCCTCCAGGACGGCCATCACGACGCCGCGCTTCGAACCGAACAGGTTGTAGGGCGTGGCCAGGCTGACTTTGGCGCGGGCGGCGATGGCCCGCATCGACAGGCCGGTGTCGCCCGTCTCGCGGATCAGGGCGCGCGCGGCGTCGACGATGCGTCGCCGCCGAGCTTCCTTGCCTTCCTCGCGCTTGCTGTTTCTCATGCCTCGTCCCAGGACGGTGTCAGGCGGCCTGCAGGGCCAGGGCGATGTCGACCTGGGGATCGAGGCCCAGGCCGCGCATCATCTCCTCGCGCCCGGGGCCGGGCTTGGGCGGATAGGCGGCGGCGTTCCGCCGCTTGCCCCGCATCCAGTACATCAGGATCCGGGCCATGTTCGCCGGCCGCTTCATCCAGGCTTCCGGATGCTCGAGCATGTGGAAGCCGCGCATCCCCTGGCGGAGCAGGTCGGTGTCGAGGCGCAGGGCGATGGCGACGGCGTCCTCGGCGAAGCTCTTGGCCAGCCGCGCCTTCAGCGACGGCTTGTAGCCTGGCGTCAGCGCGGCCCGCGCCCGGCGTATGGCGGCGCGGTCCTGGCGGATCATCAGGGCGTAGAACGGCTTCAGCTCGTCCTGGATGGCCTGGTGGTAGGCCAGGGCCCGCTCCACCGGATCGACGGACCGGTCGAGCACGTCCCGTAACTGGTAGGCGGCCACCGCCGCGAAGGAGCAGCCTCGCCCATATAGGGGATTGGTGCGGATCAGGTTGTCGCCGATCGCGAAATAGCCGCGGGCGGCCGGCTTCCCATCGACCACGAGATCCCGCCAGCGGGACTGGAGGTCGCCCATGCCGAAGACCTTGGTTGTCGGCTCCGACAGGTTCGGATCGGTCCAGGGGCGCAGGCCGGGCAACAGGGTGGTCATGGCCTGGAACACGTCCGGATTCACGATGGCCTTGCGGATCTCGTACTCGATTTCCGGCGCGCACATGGTGATCGAGAAGCACCCGTTATCGGCGGGAAAGACACCAAACTTGAGGAACCCCAGGTCGCCGCTCGGCGGAGGATTGTCGATGCGGGACGGCTCGCCGCGGCCCGGCTTCAGCCTGTAGTGGCGGGTGAAATAGAGAATGCCCGCCGTTTCGCTGGTCTCGCGAAAGGGCGCGCCCTCGGCGACGAGCTGACCCGTGAAATCCCCGCCCTTGCCCGCCGCGTCGACGACCAGGTCGGCGCGATGCTCGACCGGCCCCTCGGCCGTCTCGCCCGCGAGGCCGACGACGGTGATCGTCCCGTCCGCGGCGGTCTCGGTGATCAGGCTGCGCGCGAAGACGCCGGACCGGATGGTCACGCCCGGCAAGGTCTCGACATAGCGTCTCATCACCAGTTCCAGCGTTGTCCGCCGGCTGGTGATGATGGTCAGGTCCGCGTCGCTCGGCGCGGGCCGATAGTCCTGGCGCTGGGCCTGCGTGAGCATGGCCTCGAAGGGCAGCTCGCGCACCCCCAGGGCCGCCAGCTCTCCCAGCAGCTTCGGATGGTCGGCCTTGAGCAGCAGGCTCAGGCGCGCCAGGAAGGCGTGGCTCTGACGCAGATGGCCGACCCCGGTGCGCTTCCAGTCGCGAAACGCCACGTCGGCGTCGCCCTCGGGCGGGGCGGCGTCTCGTTCGACCAGGGTCACCTGCCGGCCGGTCGGCCCAAGGGCGAGGGCGGCGCACAGGCCCGCGACGCCCGCGCCGACGACGAGTACGGATTCACTCATGGAACTGTCTCTCCGCGATCCGTTCAGCCGCAGATCGCGCCGCTGCGCGCTTCCGTGTAGGCCCCGTCCGCGTAGGCGACGGCGCCGTTGACCAGCACGACATCGACGCCGGTGGCCGAGCGGACGTAGCGCATGCCGTTTCCGGGCACGTCGTGGACCGGCCGTTCCTCCTGGCGCGCGATGGTGTCGGCGTCGAAGACCACGATGTCGGCGGCGAAGCCG
>DASUIJ010000040.1:0-3413 GCA_036279815.1 Phenylobacterium sp.
CTGCGGCCCAGGTCGCGTGACGACCGGATCAAGGCGCTGATCCGCCAAGGCCGGATCTTCGCCCAGCGCGAGGCGGCGTCGGCCGCGGCGCGCCTGCCCTGACCGCGCCGGATCAGGCCCGGGGCGACCGCCGCGGCGCGCCCCAGGTCAGGTCCGATACGATCTCCAGCGTCAGCACGCCGTCCGTCGCGAACGGGCGCACCAGGGCGTCCAGCTCCCGGTCGAACTCGGCCGCCAGCTCGGGGCCCATCGCCGCGCGGCTCCAGGTGGCGCGCGAGTGCTGGCCGGCGATGAAGTCCTCGACGCTCTGGTCGAACCGATGCTCGAAGCGCTCGCGCCCGGCGATGTCCATCCAGGCCTCGTGACGGCGGCCCTCGGCGGCGAAGGCTGTCGGGTCGTGCGGCCGCCGCACGCCGGGCGTCCGCTGCGCCATGCGCGCGAGCCAGCGGGTGAGGAACTCCAGCCAGCCCGCCTCGTCGCAGGGCATCCGCGCCGGCTCGGCCAGCATCACGGCCAGAAGTCCGCCCCAGCCCGCCAGCTTGGGGAACAGAACCGCGTGGTCGGGCCAGTGGATGGAGGCGCCGGCGGTCACCAGGTCGAACCCGGCTGCGCTCTCATAGGCCTCGGCGGTGGCCTGGACCCAGACGATGTTCGCATGCCGCCCGGCGTCCGCCGCCCGGCCCGCCTCCAGCATGGCCGCCGACGGATCCAGCGCGACCACCTCGTCGAAATGGTCGGCCAGCACCCGGGCGATCTTGCCCGGCCCGCAGCCGAGGTCGAGGGCGCGACGGCGGCCCGGCGTCTTCGCCAGCAGGACGTCGTAGAGCTCCGGCGCATAGGGAGCCCGATGGCCATAGCAGCCGGCGACGTCGGCTTCCGCGAAGGTCGCGCCGGCGGCGTCTCGCTGCGCCTGGTTGCGGTGCAGGGTCATGATGACCGTTCCTCTCCCCGTCGGGAGGAGAGGTTAGGTGAGGGGGCCGCTGCGTCGAGGAAAATCACCTGCGCCGCCGATGGACCGTCGGCCGCAACCCCTCACCTGACCTCTCCCCGCATGTGAGGAGAGGAACTAGTCCGGCGCCTCGGCCTTGCCCTTGCGCTTGAAGGGCTTGCGCTTGAATTCCTTCTTCTCGCCCTTGGCCTTGGCGACGATCTCCCTGAGCTTCACCGCCTGCAGCACCGAGAACGGCGCGCCCGGGCCGCCCTTTTCCGGATCGGCGAAGGCGCGGCCATAGGTCTTCACCCGCTCGGCCACGGACTCCAGGAACTCGCCCTCCCATTCGGAGAGCTCGACCCCCGCGCGGTCCGCCTGGCGGCGGGCGCGCTTGAGCGCATTGAGGGCGGCGCGCTTGGCCGCCTCCTTCCGGTCTGGCGGGGGCCGGCTCAAATCTCTCCGATGGCCGAGAGGTAGAGGTCGAGGATCGCCTCCTCCTCCAGGCGCTTGGCGCGGTCCTGCTTGCGGATGCGGACCACCTTGCGCAGCACCTTGACGTCGAAGCCGTTGCCTTTGGCCTCGGCGAAGACCTCCTTGATCTGCTCGGCGATCTCGGACTTCTCCTGCTCGAGCCGCTCGATGCGCTCGACGATGCTCTTCAGCTGGCCCTGGGCCGTCTGGTTCAGGACGTCGGGGTGGGCGGCGGCGTCGTCGGCCATGGGGAGAGCCTCTCACAAGTGGGCGGTGTCGGAAAGGCGCGGAACCTAGCGGCTCGCGGCGCCCGCTGGAAGGCCCCGCGACACCCCGTCCGCGTCGGGTGAACCTTCACCATGATCCAGTCGTTAAGGGCGAAGGAGATTCGCCATGGCCGACCCCCACATCCGCCCGTCGCAATCGGAGGCCGAGGCCGCCGTCCGCACCCTGATCCAGTGGGCCGGCGACGACCCCGACCGCGAGGGCCTGGCCGAGACGCCCGCCCGGGTGGCGCGGGCCTACAAGGAGCTGTTCGCCGGCTACGAGGCCGATCCGCGCGAATATCTCGCCCGCACCTTCGAGGAGGTTGGCGGCTATGACGAACTGGTGGTGCTGAAGGACATCCGGGTGGTGAGCTTCTGCGAACACCACATGCTGCCGTTCCTGGGCACGGCGCACGTGGCCTATCTTCCCCGCAACCGGGTGGTGGGAATCTCCAAGCTGGCCCGCGTGGTCAACGGATTCGCGCGGCGGCTGCAGATCCAGGAGAAGCTGACCGCCGAGATCGCCGAGGCGATCCAGGACATCCTCAAGCCCAAGGGCGTCGGGGTGGTGGTGATCTCCGAGCACAGCTGCATGACCATGCGCGGGATCAACACGCCCGGTTCGCGCCTGACCACCAGCCATCTGCTGGGCGAGGTGCGCGACGACCCCCGCACCCGGCAGGAGTTCTTCGAGCTGGTGCGGAACAGCTAGAGCAGCCCGCGGGCCTCCAGCGCCGGTCGCAGGGCTGACGGGTCGGTGAAGTGGTGGACGTCGAAGCCCAGCGCCCGGGCGGCCTCGATATTGTGGGCCCCGTCATCGACGAACAGGAACTCCTGCGGCGAATGGCCGAACCTTTCGCAGGCCTGATGGAAGATGCGCGGGTCCGGCTTCATGATCGCGCTCTCGGCGGACATCAGGCAGCCGCCCAGCCTGGGCCAGGCCGGGATCATGGCCGAGATGCCGTCGATCACCTCGTGGCTGACATTGGACAGGACGAACTGCGGCACGCCGCGGGCGGCCAGGGCCTCGATCGCCTCGCTGGTCTCTTCGATATGGCCGGAGAACATCTCCCACCACCGCTCCTGCCAGGCGCGGATCTGCGGCTCGTGTTCGGGGAAGCGGGCGACCAGCCGCGCACGGTTCTCGGCGAAGCTGACGCCGAGGTCGTGGGCGATGTGCCAGTCCATCGTGCAGACGGACGACAGGAACCGGTCGCGTTCGACCGGGTCGGGATAGATCTTGGAATAGAGCGTGCGAGGGTCCCAGCGGACCATCACATTGCCGATGTCCCAGAGCACCGCCTTAGGCATCTCCGGGGCTCCGCCTGAGGCTGGTTAGCCTTGCTTCGCCTTGAAGCGCGGGTCGGTCTTGTTGATCACGTAGACCACACCCTTGCGACGCACGAGCTTGCAGTCGCGGTGGCGCGTCTTGAGCGACTTGAGCGAGCTTCTGACCTTCATGACCGTGTCTTCTCGGGGCGCGGGACTAGCGTCCGGGTTATCTACAGAGCGGGCGCGTATACGGGCAACGGCCATGTGAGTCAACGGCGCGAGGCCGGCGAGCGATCGCGCGTCGCTTCGGCCGGAGACGAAACGTCGATCCTCCCCCATCCCTAGGTTCGCTCCGGGAACAGGACCGGGAGAAGACCAATGTCAGCGACCAGACGAGACCTGCTGCAGGGTTCGACGGCGGCCGCCGCCGTCGGGGCCATGCCCGCGCCCCACACGGCCGCGACCGCTTTCGC
>DASUIJ010000041.1:0-10792 GCA_036279815.1 Phenylobacterium sp.
GTCGCCGCCGCCGTCGCCAACCTGGTCGGGATCTCCCAAGGTCTCACCGAGGCCTCCGCCCGCGACGCCGGGACCTGGGTCTTCGCGGCGGCCCTGCCGGTGATGGCCGCCGGCGCCTGGGCGGCCTGGCGGCTCGGTCGCGACCGCGGCTCGATCTAACGCAGGGATATGGTCCCCGGCCCCAGGTCCGAGGCCTTGATCCCCACCAGGATCAGGCGGCCTCCGCCGACGATCTCGATGACCGTGTCCGCGCCCTCCTGGCGGATCTCGTAGGTGTTCCCGGGCTCCAGCTCGATGCGGTCGCCTTCGGCCACGGAAAAGTCCATCACCCGGTCGATCCCGGCGGCGGGGAAGCTGTGGAACACGTCCGCGCCCTCGTCGCCCCACAGGACGTCGTCGCCCCGGTCGCCGGACAGCCAGTCGTCGCCCGGCCCGCCATGGATCTCGTCCCGGCCCCGCCCGCCGTGCGCGGTGTCGTCTCCGCCCATCCCCTCCAGGGTGTCGTTCCCACGCCGCCCTCTCAGGACGTCGTCGTCCGGACCGCCGACGATCCGCGCGTCGGCCTCCGCAAAATCCGCCGCGTCGAGCCTGTTCGCCCGGGGAAGCAGCGGCCTGGCCGTCGCCGCCGCGATCCGCGCCCGCGCCGCAGCCGAGGCCGGGGGCGCCTGGAGCATCGAATTGGGAAGACCGCCCTCCAGAACCTCCAGGATCACCAGGTCCGGCTTGAACCGGGCGATCAGGTCCTCCCGCCAGAAGCCGTCCTGGTGGTGGACGAGGATCAGCCGGCTGAAGTGCCCGTACAGGAACGGGAGCAGGGCGTTGGAGAACGAGTCCCTGTCGATCAGCACCACCGGCTTGCCGACCCGGCCAGTTTCGACAACCTGCGCCCCGGTCCAGCTGTGGTTGGCGGTCAGATAGGTCGTGCGGAGCTGCTTCGCCGCGGGCGGGTCGGTGAACTGCGGATAGTCGACCCGCACGAAGCTCGACACCCCCAGCATCAGGGCCAGATCGCGAGGCTCGTTCGCCGCCTTCCGGGTTTCCGCGAAGTCGGTCAGTGGCCGGGCGGCCTCGGCGAATCCCATCGTCTGCAGCGTCGCCATCATGGCCGCATAGCCCTGGTAGGCGCCCAGGCCGGTCCAGTGGGTGTCGTGACGGCTGAAGGTCTTCAGGCCCCATCCGGTGGGCCGCGCCACGGCGTCGTGCAGGTCCAGCACCTCGCCCGCCCCGCTGATCCGCGCCCAGCGGGGCAGGGCGACGCCCGGCCGGTCAGGATCGGGACCGCGATACCAGGCGGGCCCCATCTGTGGGTAGATGGTCTCTTTCTGGGGGGCGACGACCACCAGATAGCGCGCGCCGCCGCGTTCCGCCGCCTCGGTGCGGCCGGCCAGCCCCTGCAGCCATCGGCGCACCTGCGCCTGCGTCATGGGCGGATCGTTGCGCGCCGCGCCCAGGTGCGAGCCGTTGTCGTAGAACAGCCACCCGTCGCGCCCCACGATCACCCGGTCCGATCCCGAAACGCCGAACGGCATCCGCAGGGCGTTCAAGGTCCCGATGAGGTAGGGCCGGGCGGGAAAGCGGTCGCCCACGTAGGCGTCTACCCCCTTGCGGAAGCCCGCGAGCTCGCCCGCCCGCCACGGCCAGGGCGGGAACTCCGCCAAGGCCCGTTTCTCCTGCAGCTCCGGCGCCCGGGCCACGTAGGGAACCAGAAAGCCGCCGGCCAGGGTCAGGACCGTCAGTCCAGTCAGCCAGCGCCAGCGCCAGGTAAGGGGCCGGGACATGTCAGAACCGGAAATAGAGGAAAGGGTTGAGCGAGCTGTTCGCCAGATGGGCCACGCTGAGCGCCAGCCCGCCGATCAGCAGGGCGACCGGCAGCACATGAACGGCGCGGGTCTCCTGGGGCGCGAGGCCGGCCACGGCGCGCGGCGTCTTCCAGCGCTCGAGCAGGGCCGGGAGGGTCGGGAAGGCCAGGATCGCGCCGAGCACGAAGGCCGCGACCACCTCTGCGTTCAGCAGCACCAGCAGATTCGCATCGCCGCGCCAGGCGGCCGCGGGCGCGAACATCCCCCGCAGGTATTCCAGCGCCCTGCCCAGACCCTCGGCCCGGAAGAACACCCACCCCACCAGCACCACCAGCAGGGCGTAGCCGTGCCGCGCGATGCGCGGGATCCGCTCCAGCGCCCTGCCCAGCCCGAACCGCTCCAGCATCAGGAAGGCTCCGTGATAGAGGCCCCAGACGATGAAGCTCCAGGCCGCGCCGTGCCAGAGGCCGGTGAGCAGGAACACGATCAGGAGGTTGCGAACCGTGGCCCATGTGCCGCCGCGGTTTCCGCCCAACGGGATGTAGACGTAGTCGCGGAACCAGGAACTGAGCGAGATGTGCCAGCGCCGCCAGAATTCGGTGATCGAGCGGGCCGCGTAGGGGTGGTCGAAGTTCTTCGGGTAGGTGAAGCCCAGCAGGAACGCCAGGCCGATGGCCATGTTCGAATAGCCGCAGAAGTCGAAATAGATCTGCAGGGCGTAGGCGATTGCGCCCAGCCACGCGCCGGCCGCGTCAAGCCCCGCAGGCTGGGCGCCGAAGGCGTAGTCGGCGACCGGTGCGACGGCGTTGGCCACCAGCACCTTCTGGCAGAGGCCGACGATGAAATACTGGATTCCCAGCCCGGCATGGGTGGTGCGCCGCCGGTCGGCGTGCATCTCGTCGCGGATGTCGGCATAGCGCACGATCGGCCCGGCGATCAGGTGCGGGAACATCAGGATGTAGGCGGCGAACCTGACCGGGTCGCGCTCTGCCTTCACCGAGCCCCGCGCCACGTCGGCCACGTAGCTGATCAGCTGGAAGGTGAAGAACGAGATGCCCAGCGGCAGGGCGATGTGGATCTCGGGTATCGGGGCGCCCGACAGCATCTGGTTCAGATTCTGGGCCAGGAACCCGGCATATTTGAAGAAGCCCAGCACCCCCAGGTCGACAGCCACGACGGCGCCGGTCAGGACGTTGCGCCGGGCGCCGGGCGCGGTCCTGTCGACGGCCAGGGCGCCCAGGTGGTTCAGCCCGATCAGGGCCGCCAGCAGGAAGATGTAGCCGCCTTCGCCCCAGACGTAGAAGGCGACGCTGCCGACCAGCAGCGCGCCGGTCCGCCAGCCCGCGGCGTAGTAGCCCAGCAGGAAGACCGGCAGGAAATAGAAGATGAAGATGATCGAGCTGAAAACCATGCCGTTGAGTTCAGCTCCAGAACTCCAGGCGACGGGCGGCCGCGAATCCGCCGCCCTGGAATCGCGATGCGATCATGGCAGAGGTTGTAGGGCGGGCAAGATTCGCTTGTAACGATCAGCGGCGAACAGGGCGCCCGCCGCCGAAAGACGCCTAGAGCTGGTCCAGGCCGTAGGCGGCGTGCAAAGCGCGGACCGCCAGCTCGGTATAGGCCGCGTCGATCAGCACGCTGATCTTGATCTCCGAGGTCGAGATCACCTGGATGTTGACGCCTTTTTCGGCCAGGGCCTGGAACATGGTCTTGGCCACGCCGGTGTGGCTGCGCATGCCGACCCCGATCACCGAGACCTTGGCCACGTCGTCGTTCACCTGGACGTCGTCGAAGCCGATCTTCGGCTGGCAGGCCCGGATGATCTCCGCGGCGCGCTGGGCGTCGCGCTTGCCGACCGTGAACTCCATGTTCGCGGTGTCCTTGGTGCGCGCGTGGCTCTGGACGATCATGTCGACATTGACGTTGGCGTCGGCCAGGGCCCCGAAGATCTCGGAGGACACGCCCGGATGGTCGGGCAGGCCGAACAGGCTGATCTTGGCCTCGTCGCGGCTGTAGGCGACCCCGCTCACGATCCGCTTTTCCATGATCTCTTCCTCGTCGCACACGATGGTGCCTTGGCCGGGCGCTTCGCCGGGCTCGACAAAACTGGACAGCACCCGCACGGGCACGTTCTTGGACATGGCGAGCTCGACCGAGCGGGTCTGCAGCACCTTGGCGCCCAGGGAGGCCATTTCCAGCATCTCCTCGTAGGAGATCTT
Organism: Phenylobacterium sp.; assembly: GCA_036279815.1. Lineage (GTDB taxonomy): Bacteria > Pseudomonadota > Alphaproteobacteria > Caulobacterales > Caulobacteraceae > Phenylobacterium. The sequence continues at coordinate 4,019 of DASUIJ010000041.1, forward strand.
GGAGAGCTTGCGGGCCCTGGACTCGATCCGCGGGTCGGTGGTGTAGACCCCGTCCACGTCGGTGTAGATGTCGCAGCGGATCGCCTTCACCGCCGCGGCGATGGCCACGGCGCTGGTGTCCGAGCCGCCCCGGCCCAGGGTGGCGATGCGGCCGTCGCGGGTCACGCCCTGGAAGCCGGCGATCACCGCCACCTCCCCGGAATCCATCGCGGCGGCCAGCTTTTCCGGCGGAACGTCGTCGATCCGGGCGCGGCCGTGGGCGTCGTCGGCGATGATCGGGATCTGCCAGCCCATCCAGGAGCGCGCGGGCACGCCCATGTTGCGCAGCGTCATGGCCAGCAGGCCGGCGGTGACCTGTTCGCCGGAGGCCACCACCACGTCGTACTCGTCGTCCGAGGGAGGCAGGCCCTGGGCCGCCGCGCCCGACCCGTCGGTCCAGGCCACGAGTTCGTTGGTCTTTCCGGCCATGGCGGACACCACCACGGCGACCTTGTGCCCGGCCTCCACCTCGGCGGCGACCAGACGGCCCACGCGCCGGATGCGCTCCAGGTCGGCCACCGAAGTGCCGCCGAATTTCATCACCAGCCGTGACATGGGCGTGGACGCAAGCTCCGTAACGCGGAGGGGGGAAGGGCCGCGTTCTAGCGATGCCGGACCGGCGGGGCAACGCTTCCGCTTCGCCTTCTCGTCGCAGGCGGCTAAAAGGCGCGCATGACCGCCCCTTCCAGCATCGACCCGGCCGAGGTCGAACGCTTCTCCCGCATCGCCGCCGAATGGTGGGATCCCAAAGGCAAGTTCGCGCCCCTGCACAAGTTCAACCCCGTGCGCCTGGCCTTCATCCGGGACCAGGCCCTGGTCCGCTTCGGCCGCGACTCCCATGCCCGCAAGCCCTTCGAAGGGCTTAGGCTGCTGGACATCGGCTGCGGGGGCGGGCTGCTCTCCGAGCCGATGACGAGGTTGGGCTTCCAGGTGACCGGGGTGGACGCTTCCGAGCGCAACATCGGCACGGCCAGCACCCACGCGGCCCAGCACGGCCTGACGATCGACTTCCGCTGCTCCACCGCCGAAGCGCTGGAGGCGGAAGGCGTCGGCCCCTTCGACGTGATCCTCAACATGGAGGTGATCGAGCACGTGGCCGATCCGCGCGAGTACCTGCGCACCTGCGGACGGCTGCTGGCGCCCGGCGGGCTGATGATCGTGGCCACCCTCAACCGCACCCTCAAGGCGTTCGCCCTGGCCAAGGTGGGCGCCGAGTACGTCCTGCGCTGGCTGCCGGCGGGCACCCACGCCTGGACCAAATTCCTTAAGCCCGACGAGCTGCGCGGCTTCCTGGAGGGCGAGAACCTGGCGATCCAGGGTCCGTTCGGGGTCGCCTACGATGTCCTGGGCGGGCGATGGACCCGGTCCTCCGACTGCGACATCAACTACATGATGACTGTGACGCGCGACGCGGCATAAAGCGTTCCCGCCAAAGGAATTTCGTCCATGCCTTCCCTCCGCGTGCTCGGGCACGCCTTTCGTGCCTGGCGCCGCAATATGCGATGGGCCAAGCACGAGCCTGAAACGCCCTACCTGGCCGACCTCCTGTCGGGCGCTCCGGTATGCCTGCATGTGGGCGCCAGCGACGGCCGCCACTCCTATGTGATGACCCAGGTCGCGCCGGAGGCCCGGATCTACGCGTTCGAGCCCTCGGCCTTCACCTTCGAGGTGCTGAAGACCTGCCTGGCCTGGCACGGCATTTCGCGGCAGGTGACTCCGGTCCACGCCGCGGTCTCCGACATGCCCGGCGAGCTGCTGCTGGTCACGCCCAAGAAGACCTCCGGCCGCATGGGCCGCGCCTACGCGTTCGTCGCCGAGACGCCTCCCGAGGGGAAGGTCCGCCCCGACCTGGAGGACACCGGCGTCGAACTGCAGCCCACCCCGGTGGTGACGCTCGACGACTACTGCCAGAAGAACCACATCGACCGCGTCGACTTCATCCGCATGGACATCGAAGGCGCCGAGCAGAAGGCGCTCAAGGGCGCCGCCGGGGTCATCGACCGCGACAGCCCCCACGTGCTGATCGAGATCCACCCGGCCATGCTGGCCGAACGCTTCGGCGGCTCGGCCGACGAGGTGGTGGAGATGTTCCGCTCGCGCGGCTACCGGATGTTCGCCCTCAACGGCGATCGGCTGGAAGAACGCACGACCATCCTGCCCGGCGTGCCGTGGAAGGACTACTTCTTCGTCCACCCGTCGCGGGCTCCGCGCCTGCCGGACGGCGTGTTCAAGGCCCGCATGGCCGCCGCGGCCTAAGCGCTCCGCAGCGCGGCGATCGCCAGCCGAGCGGCTTCGCCGATCTGGGCGTTGATCGCCGCGGCCCCGACGAAGGGATGCCGGGCGCGGGTGAACACCGCCACGGCATAGTGTTCGCCGCCGGGCCAGGTAATCACCCCGATCTCGTTGCGCACCCGGCCGAACAGCCCTCCGCTCTTGGCGGCCAGGCCACCGCCGTCCGGCGTGGCCGGTTCCAGGCGCCGGGTCACCTGTTGCGACATCGCCTGGCGCAGCCTGCGGCAGGCCTCGGGCGCCGCCCCCGTATCCGCCCAGACGGCGGCCAGAAGGGTCGTCATGTCGCGCGCCGTCGTGCGCGAGGCGCGCTGCGGGTCCAGGGCCGCCAGCCGGTCCAGGCGGGCCGGATCGGTGCTCCGCGCCCGGGCGTCGGCGCCCAGCCTGCCCGACTGCGCTTCGATCAGTTCCCCATAGGATCGCCAGCCCAGCTCGGCGGCCACGCCGTCCAACATGGTCGCCAGGTCGCTTCCGAGCACGGTGGCGTCACACCCGCACGCCCGGGCCCGGGCGTTGACCCGCTCCAGCCCCACGCGCCGGGTCAGGATGTCGGTGGCCGCATTGTCGCTCACGGTCAGCATCAGCCGCGCCAGGTCCCGTAGCGAAAGGCGCGCCGGATCCTCTGCGATCGACAGGCCCACAGGCCCTGGCGTCGCGTGGACCGGCGTCACCTCGACCGGTTCGGTCGGGTCCAGCAGGCCGGCCTCCGACTGGGCGTAGAATTCCAGCGCCACCAGCGGCTTGAACACCGAGGCCATGACCATGGGCACGTCGGGCCGCAGCCCGATCTGGGCGCCCGAGGAGAGGGCGACCGCATGCAGCGTCGCTTCACAACCCGCCGCCTCGAACCCCCTGGAGATGGCGGCGGCGGTCTCGGTGGCGGGCGGCATGGCGGGCTCCTGGCGCCCGGGAACTCTAGCGGACCTCGCCAGTGGGCCCTAAACCTTCCTGAACAACGACAGGAGGGCGTGGTGATGCTGGCTCTGATGATGGACCGGGCGCTGAGCCTGCCTTCGATCCTCGAATATGCCGCGCTCTATCACCCGCGCCGCGAGATCGTGACCCGGACGGTGGAGGGGCCGATCTTCCGCTACGACTACGCCCAGGCCCTGGCGCGGGCCAAGCGGATGGCGAACGCCCTGATCGCCATGGGGGTGAAGCCCGGCGACCGGGTGGCGACCCTGGCCTGGTCCACCCATCGTCACTTCGAGCTCTATTACGCGGTCTCCGGCATCGGAGCCGTGCTGCACACCATCAATCCGCGGCTGCACCCCGACCAGGTCGCCTGGGTGGCCAACCACGCCGAGGACTCGGTGCTGATGTTCGACATCACCTTCGCCGACCTGGTCCCCGAGATCGCCGGCAAGCTGGACACCGTCAGGACCTTCGTCGCCCTGACCGATCGCGCCCACCTGCCGGCCCAGGCGCCTGACGGGACCCTGGTCTATGAGGAGCTGATCGAGGCCCATTCGCCGGAGTTCGACTGGCCGGAGCTCGATGAGCGCCAGGCCTCGGGCCTCTGCTACACCTCCGGCACCACCGGCAATCCCAAAGGCGTGCTCTATTCGCACAGAGCCACCGTGCTGCACGCCATGGCCATGGTGCAGCCGGACTGCTTTGACCTGGGCGCCCGTGACGCGGTCCTGCCCTGCGCCCAGATGTATCACGCCAACGCCTGGTGCACGCCCTATGGCGCGCCGATGGTGGGCGCCAAGCTGATCCTGCCCGGCCGCCAGCTCGACGGTCCGGCGATCTGCGAACTGGCCCAGGCGGAGGGGGCGACCTTCCTGCTGGGCGTGCCCACCATCTGGATCGGCGTGCTCGACCATCTGGACAGGACCGGCGGCAAGCTGAAGGTCCGCACCGTCGCCGTCGGCGGATCGGCGCCCACGGCGGCCCTGATCTCCCGCATCGAGGACCAGATGGGCGCCACCGTGCGCCAGATCTGGGGCATGACCGAGACCAGCCCCATGGGCGTGATCAACACCGCGCTTCCCGAGCACGACGGCGAGGACGCCGCGGCCGCCACCCAACGCAAGCTGAAGCAGGGACGGGGGCTCTGGGGCGTCGACCTGCGCATCCTGGACCCGGAGGGCCGGGTCCTGCCGCGCGACGGCAGGTCGGCCGGAGCCCTGCAAGTCCGCGGGCCCTGGGTGTCCTCCGCCTATTTCAAGAACGACGGCGCCGACGCCTTCACCGCGGACGGCTGGTTCGACACCGGCGATATCGCCACCATCGACCCAGAGGGCTACCTGCGCCTCACCGACCGGGCCAAGGACGTGATCAAGTCAGGCGGAGAGTGGATCTCCACGCTGGACCTGGAGGATGCGGTCTGCTCCCACCCGGCCGTGGCCATGGCCGCCGCCATCGGCGTGCCGCACCCCAAGTGGGACGAGCGGCCCCTGCTGCTGGTCGTGCTGCGCCCGGGCCAGGCCGCCGATCCGGAGGACCTGAAGGCCCATGTGGCCGAACGGGTCGCCAAGTGGTGGACTCCCGACGAAGTCAGGATCGTGGACGCCCTGCCCATCGGCCCCACGGGCAAGGTCCTGAAGCGCGAGCTGCGTGACCAGGCGGGCGCACAACCCGCCTGAGTCGATTTTCGACCGAACCGGCATTGCGCTGGCGCGTTCAGACCCCAGGTCAAGGTTGTTGGCTGTACGAGGTTTCGCCGTGGCGCGTCACAGGCCCAAGGGCATTCTGGAAATCGGTTGGGCCGTGGTCGAGAGCGCGGCGACCGGGCGCAAGGAACATTCGCCCACCGCCTCCGCCTATCCGGACAGCGTCGTACGCCGGTTCTCCTTCGACGCCGGCGGCGGCCTCGGCTGGAAGATCTCGGCCATCGAGAGCCCTCGCGCCAATCCGGCGCCCTGGAAGATCGTCGTCGTCACCGGCGCGCCCTCCTGGGCGGAATACTGGGCCCCCGCCGTGGCCGCCCTGGCCCACGACCGGGAGATGGTGGTGGTCGACCGCCCAGGATATGCGGGCTCCGAGCCCATCGAATACATCGGCGACATCCGCCTGCAGGCCCGTGCGCTGGCGCCCCTGCTGGAGACCCGTCCGGGCCAGAAGGTGCTGCTGGTGGGGCAGTCCTACGGCGCGGCCATCGCCTCGCTGATGGCCGCCGACGCCAAGCCGGGCCGGCTGGCGGGCCTGGTGCTGCTGTCCGGCTATTACGGCGAACCCGGGCCGACCGCCAAATGGCTGCTGGACGCCGGCGCCCGGCTCCTGAAGCTGATCCCGCGCGACGTGCGCCACGCCGTCCTGGAGATCAACGACCAGCCGCGCCAGCTCGACAGCATGCATGCCGCCCTTCGCCGCCTGAAGGTTCCGGTCCATGTCGTGCACGGAGACAAGGACGACTTCGCGCCCATCGAACTGGCCCGGAAGCTGGTGGCCGAGACCCGCACGCGGCGGCCCATGCGCTTCGCCCCGGTGGCGGGCGCCGATCACTTCATGAACGATGGCCCGGTGGAGACCTTGCTGGAGGCGCTCGAGGCCTGCCTCCCGGCCAGGCGCCGGTTCCAGTGGCGCCTGCCGTCCTGGACGCGGCCGGGCCGGTCATCCGCCGCCGCCACGGCCTAGGCTGGAACAACCCTCGGCGCCGGCTTGTTCTTTCGGGCGTGGGCATGGGCGGGGCCCTCCCGGAGATCACCAATCATGAAGATGCACCTGCTCGCCGCCTGCGCGGCCGCAAGCCTGATCGTCACGCCCGCCCTGGCCCAGACCACGGCCGCCGCGGCGCCGCCGGCCATGACCGCGCCGGCGACGCCGTCATCGACCATGCCCGCGACCGCCATGCCCGCCGCCGAAACCGGTACGGCCGCCAACACGGCCGCCACCGCCGACGACCTGAAGATCGGCGCGGCGATCAGCGACTCCACGGGCGCCGAACTCGGCACGATCAGCAAGGTGACCCGGGGCAAGACGTCCGCCGACACCATGGTGACGCTGAAAGCGGGCGCGAAGTCCAAGACGATCCCGGCCTCCAGCCTGTCCCTCAGCGGCGGGGTCCTGACCTCCAGCCAGGCCAAGGCCGACATCTGGGGCCCCCACTAGCCGCCCCTTCGCCTGAGGATGCGACCCCGCGCGGCGAAATCCGCGCGGGGGACCGCCGAAAATACCTTGGCGCTCGCCATCTGAACGGCGATAAGCTTGGACCCGAGGAAGCCGGTCAACGTACCCTGGCTTCGATAAACCGCCCACCAATCCGGGCCGCTTGGGGAAACGCAAATGAAGGCCGCAGTGCTGCGCGAAGTGGGCAAGCCGCTTCAGATCGAAGACGTCCAAATCAACAAGCCCGGCCCGCACGAGGTGCTGATCCGCACCAAGGCCGCCGGCCTCTGCCACTCCGACCTGCACTTCATGGAAGGCTCCTACCCCCATCCGCTGCCGGCGGTGCTGGGCCATGAGAGCGCGGGCGTGGTCGAGCAGGTGGGCTCGGAAGTC
>DASUIJ010000042.1:0-5699 GCA_036279815.1 Phenylobacterium sp.
GGGGTGATCGGGATCGAGCTGTTCGAACTTCCCGACGGCCGCCTGCTGGTCAACGAGATCGCGCCCCGGGTGCACAATACCGGTCACTGGACCATGGACGGCTGCGAGGTCGATCAGTTCGAGCAGCACATCCGCGCGGTCGCCGGCTGGCCCCTGGGGCCGATCCACGCCGTGGCCCGGGTGGAGATGGTGAACCTGCTGGGCGACGAGGCGCTGGCCTGGGCCAGGCTGGCCGGCGAGCCGGACGCGCGCCTGCACCTCTACGGCAAGCGCGAGGCCAAGCCCGGCCGCAAGATGGGCCATGTGAACCGGCTGCGGCCGTTGAAATAGCGCCCCTGGCCAGGTCCCCCATGCCTCTCAAGCTCCGCCGTCTGGCGCGCCGCGCAATGGAAGCCACCGGACTCATCGGGCCCTACTATCGCTGGCGCGAAACCCAGCTGGCGCGCCAGTCGGTCGAACGCGTCGACGACGGCCTGCCGATGCCGCCGGCCCGGCTGATCACCAAGATCAACGGCGGCCCCGACGAGCGCTGGTTCTCGGAGAAGGGCCGCAGCGACGCCGATCAGTTCCGCGCGCTCGCGCTCGCCGAAGGGATCGACCTGTCGAGGCCGCACACCGTCCTCGATTTCGGCTGCGGGTCCGGCCGGATCGCCCGCTGGCTGGCGCCCGCCGTGGTCCAGGGCGGCGGCCGGTTCCTGGGCTCCGACCTCAACGGGGACCTGGTCTCCTGGTGCCAGGCGAACCTGCCCGGCCGCTATTTCCGGAACAGTCTGCAGCCGCCCCTGGCCCTGGAGCCGGCCGGCGTCGACCTGGTCTACGCCCACTCGGTCCTGACGCACCTGACCGAGCGCACCGCGCAGGCCTGGCTGGCGGAGCTGCGCCGCATCCTGAAGCCCGGCGGCTGCGCGATCCTCACGTTCCACGACGAAACCTACGCCGGCCGCTGGGGGCCGCCCGAGGTGTCGGCCCTGCTCAAGGCCCAGGGCTACGTGGTCTGGAACAACGCCCTGGAAGGCTCAAACTACATGTCGGCCTGGACGGACCGGGCCCATTTCGCCGATCTGGCGAAGCCCTGGTTCGAGGTGTCGCGCATTCTGGAAGGCGGCGCGGAGACGCCCGTCCAGGCGATCGCCGTGCTGAGGGCCGGGACCTAGCCTTCGGCCGGGATCGCCGAGAGCGCGGCTTCCAGCTCGAGGAAGCTCGGCTGGGCGCCCGAGGGGACGCTGCCGCGGCCGATCTCGACGGAGATCTGGGCGGCGTTGCCGTGCAGGTGGGCGACGAGCACCGCCTGGATGATCCGGTAGTAGGAGCCCTCTTCCTCGACGACGGCGTTCATCCGCGACGCGAAGGGACCCACGATGCCATAGGCCAGGAACACGCCCAGGAAGGTGCCGACCAGGGCGCCGCCGATCATCTCGCCCAGCACTTCCGGCGGCTCGGTGATCGCGCCCATGGTCTTGATGACCCCCAGCACGGCGGCGACAATGCCCAGGGCGGGCAGGGCGTCGGCCAGGCTCTGCATGGCGTGGGCGGGGGCCAGCGCCTCGTGATGGTGCTTCTCGAGCTGCTTCTCCATGGCGTCCTCGACCTGGTGCGGGTCTTCGAGGTTCATGGTCATCATGCGAAGGGTGTCGCAGATGAAGTCCACGGCGAAGTGGTCCTTCATCACCCGCGGGAAGCGCGAGAAGATCGAGCTGTCCTTGGGGTTCTCGATGTGGCTTTCCAGGGCGATCACGCCCTTGGACTTCATGGTCTTGGTCAGCAGGAACAGGAGGGAGAGCAGGTCGCGGTAGTCCGAGGCCTTCCACTTCGGGCCGGCGAACACCTTGGCCATGCCGCCGCCCGCGCCCTTGATCACGGTCATGGAGTTGCTGATCAGGAAGCTGGCCATGCCGGCGCCGCCGATGGCCATCATCTCGTGCGGGGCGGCGTGCAGGATCACGCCCAGATTGCCGCCCGACATGAGGTAGCTGCCGAACACCAGGCCGAACAGCAGCACGAGGCCGATGATCTGAAACATGAGTGGCGCCGTCCCCGGTGGATTCAGGGCGGAGCATCGACGTTAATGCTTAATGCCGAGTGAGCGTTTCTGGGGTTTACGGCTCCGCGCGGCGCGCCGTAACAGGTTCTGATGCCTGAGCCCGCATCCGACCCGCAGGGGCTGCCCAAGCGGTCCTTCGCCATCATCTTCGGCGTCTCGCTGGCGACGGCCATGGGCAATACCGGAATGATCTCGGTGCTGCCGGCCATCGGCCGCTCGATCGGCATACCCGATGCGATGGTGGCGGCGATCTTCTCGCTGTCCGCGCTGCTGTGGGCGTTCTCCTCGCCGTTCTGGGCCCGCGCATCGGACCGCTACGGGCGCAAGCCGCTGATGATGGTGGGTCTTTCCGGCTTCATGGTCTCGATGGCCGTCTGCGCCGCCGTGGTCGCGGCCGGCCTCCACCACATGGCCACACCCGTGGTGATCTTCGTCTGTTTCCTGTTGGCCCGGGCGCTGTTCGGCCTGTTCGGGGCGGCCTCGAACCCGGCCACCCAGGCCTATGTGGCCGAGCACACCCCCATGGCGCAGCGCACCCAGTCGATCTCCAGCCTGGCCGGCGCGTTCGGCATGGGCACCGTGATCGGGCCCTTCGTGGCGCCGCTGTTCGTGCTGCCGGTGGTGGGCCTCGCCGGTCCGATGATCGGCTTCTCCCTGGCCGCGGGCGTGATGCTGATCGTGGTCTGGCGCATGCTGCCGGAGAGCGCCTACCGCCCGGTCTGGGTGCCGCCGGTCAAGGTCCCCGGCGGGCCCAAGGAAAAGCCCATGTGGCGCGATCCGCGGCTCACGCCCTTCCTGATCTACGGCTTCATCGTCGCGGTCAGCCAGACCGCCCAGGGCCAGACCCTGGGCTTCCTGATCATCGACAAGCTCAACATGTCGCCGACCCAGGCGCAGGGGTTCATCGCCATCGCCATGATGTTCGGCGCGGTGGCCGGCCTGCTGGCCCAGTGGGGCCTGATCCGCATGTTCGAGATGACGCCGCGCCAGCTCCTGCGCTGGGGCGTGGCGGTGGCGGCCGCCGGCAACCTGATCGTGGCCTTCGCGCCGGACTACTGGGCGGTGGTGGCCGGCTACGCCCTGTCCAGCCTCGGCTTCGGCTTCGCCCGCCCGGGCTTCACCGCGGGCGCGTCCCTGGCGGTGGGCATGGGCGAGCAGGCGCGGGCGGCGGGCGCCATCGCCGCGGTCAACGGGGTCAATGTGGTGCTCGCGCCTCTGTTCGTGCTGCTCTACGAGCGGATCGCCCCGGCGCCGTTCCTGCTGAACATGGCGCTGCTGCTGGCCATGCTGGCCTACGCCTTCCGCAATCCTCAGCTGCGCAACGCCGACCCCAAGCCCGCCACCCGCGCGGATACGGCGCTGGCGACCCTGGAAAAGAGCGACGAGGGCGCGGGCTAGGCCCTATCCCATCGGGTTGACCGGAACCGTCCCCAGCGCCGGGACCTCGGCCTTCAGCAGGCCGACCATTCCGATCGAGAGATAGCCGTCGGCGACGAGGCCGCGGGACTTCTGCCAGGATCGCAGCGCGCTGCGGGTGTTGACGCCCACCACGCCGTCCGGCTGGCCGGGATCGAAGCCCAGGGCGATCAGGGCCTGCTGGGCGGCGATGCGGTCGGCCAGGGCCAGCGGCGTCTCCTCCGGCCAGGGTCGGGCCAGAGGACCGCGGCCTGCGAACCGGTCGGCCAGCAGGCCGACGGCCAGGGCGTAGGTGGTGGCGTTGTTGTACTTGCGGATCGCGAAGTGGTTGGGCAGCAGCAGGAAGATCGGCCCCGCGGCGCCCGTCGGCGCGATCACCATGGCGTTGGACGCCGCGTCGGCCGCGGTCCAGGTCAGGCCGTCGGCGGGGTGGACGCCCAGCCCCGCCCACCAGTCCGGCGTCTGCCGCGGACCTTCCGTCAGGCTGTAGTCGAAGCTTTCGGGGACGGTCACCTCCCGCGCCCAGCCCTGGCCGCGGATCCATCCCCCCTGGGCCAGCAGGTTGGCCGCCGAGGCCAGGGCGTCGGCGCTGGAGCCCCAGATGTCGCGCTTGCCGTCGCCGTCGCCGTCCACGGCGGTGGACAGGAAGCTGGTGGGGATGAACTGGGTCTGGCCCATGGCCCCGGCCCACGATCCGACCAGCCGCGAGCGGGGGAACTCGCCCGAGCCGATGATCCGCAACGCGGCCATCAGTTGGTCCTCGGCGAACTGGCGCCGGCGTCCCTGGGCCGCCAGGGAGGCCATGGACCGGATCACGTCAAAGCTGCCAAGGGTCGAGCCGAAGCCGGTCTCCATCGCCCAGACGCCCAGCAGGACGTCCGGGGACACGCCATAGGTCAGCTCGATCGGCCCCAGGAACGGCGCCAACTCGGCGCGCTTGCGCTGGCCGATGGCGATCCTGTCCGCAGTGACCACGCCCTTGATGTAGTCGCCGAACGGCTTGGCGAATTCCGGCTGCCGGGTGTCGAGGCTGGCCACGCGGGGATCGGGGGTCAGGCCCGCCATCTCCCGGTCCAGCAGGGCCGGGGGCAGGCCCGCCTGCACGGCGCGGCCGTAGAAGCCCAGGGCCCAGGCGTCGAAGCCGGGGTCGCCCGACTGGGTGGGCGTCCTGATCGGCGCCGGCTCCGACGGCGTGGGCGTCCCGGCGCTCAGCGACGGCAGCATGTTCGGCGTCGGGTCGGCGCAGCCGGCCAGGAGGAGGGCGAGGAAGGCGCGGCGGTCCATGGGCGGAATCTAACGGGCGTCGGGTCGGGCCTCCAATCAAATACCGGGCGCCGGACGCTTTTCCCCCGGGACGCCTGGGGGCGGGTCAGGCGAGCGCTTCCCGGGCCGCCGCCCACAGCCTTCCGCGCCCGGATTCCAGGAGCATCAGGTGGGTCCCCTTCGGCAGTCTGACGTCCCGCACCCTGGAGCTGCGGGCCAGGTTCGATCTCAGCCACCTTGCATCTTCGTCGTTGCAGAGGCTGTCCCACTCACCCCGCAGGATCGTCACCGGGGCGGCGATTCGGGATGGCTCGTAGCCCAGGGACCCCTGCCAGGCCGCGGCGATGTCGGCCTGCGGTCCGGTGGGAATGGCGACCGCCGGCGGCGATCGGCCCGCAGCGGAGGGGTCGGTGGCGAGATAGGCGCGGCCCCAGCTGTCGAAGGCCTCCCGCGTCATGGGAGGCGCCTCGCCCAGGGGAACGTCCTCCACGAACCGTTTCCATTGGGCGTCGAGCGGCATGGGCGCCCAACCCGGCAGGCTCATGGGGTCGGGCAGGCCCTTGCGATCTCGCCGGCAGATCGGCGCGAAGAGCACCAGGCGATCGACCCGATCGGGGTGCTCGGCGGCGAAGCGTCCGGCCGCGACGCCGCCCCAGCTATGGGCGAGAAGGCTGATCCTGGGCGCGCCGGTTTCCGAGCGGACCTTGGCGACGACGGCCTCCATCTGCAGGACCGCCATGTCGGAACGGCCCAACGGGCCGGGCGCGGGCGGCGCGGCCATCGCCGGGTAGCGGGCGGAGCGGCCAAATCCCAGGAAGTCGAAGCTCCAGACGTCGTGACCCGCCTGAGCCAGGTCTTCGCTCCAGCTGCGTCCCTCGTCGAAGCCCCAATTGACGGAGAGCGCCGAGGGAAAGGTGCCGCCATGGACGTAGAGCAGGGGCGCTCTCCCGGCCCCGCCCCGCCGCCGCTCCAGATGAAG
>DASUIJ010000043.1:0-14325 GCA_036279815.1 Phenylobacterium sp.
GCAGATCGCCGCCGACAGCCTGTTCTTCACGCTGGAGCTGAATCAGCTCGAGGACAACGAGATCGAGATGGCCTTCAAGGCCCATCCGCCCGCCGCCCGCTGGCGGCCCTGGATGCGCCGGGTGCGCCTGTCGCGGCCGCATGAGCTGACGCCGGACCTGGAGCGCATGCTGATCGACCGCGGCCCCGCCGTCGCCAACTGGACGCGTCTGTTCGACGAGACCCTGGCCCGGCTGACCGTCAAGGCCGGCCGCGAGTCGCTCAGCCTGCCCGAGGCCCTGAACCGGCTCTCCGACCCCGACGCCGCTCGCCGCAAGCAGGCCGCCCAGGGCCTCGCCAAGGCCCTGGACGAACGCACCCCGATCCTGGGCCTGGCGCTCAACACCATCGCCTTCGAGAAGCAGATCGAGGATCGCTGGCGGAAATACCCCGACCCCGCCGACTCACGGCACCTGGCCAACGAGGTCGACGCCGACGCGGTCGAGGCGCTGGAGGCCGCGGTGGTCGAAGGCTACCCGTCGGTCAGCCACCGCTACTACCAGCTCAAGGCCAGGATGATGGGCCGCGAGACCCTGGACTACTGGGACCGCAACGCCCCGCTCGACACCGCCCAGCCGCGCACCTACGGCTGGGACGAGGCCAAGGGCATGGTGCTGGAAAGCTTCGCCGACCTGGCGCCCAAGTTCGCCGACACCGCCCGGACCTTCTTCACCCAGCCCTGGATCGACGCGCGGCCCCGGGCGGGCAAGCAGTCGGGCGCCTATTCGCATCCGGTGGCCGCCAACCGGCACCCCTATGTGTTCATGAACTACATGGGCGAGCGGCGCGACGTGCTGACCCTGGCCCACGAGCTGGGCCACGCGGTCCACCAGACCCTGTGCTCGCCGCTCGGCACCCTGCTGGCCGACACGCCGCTGACCCTGGCCGAGACGGCCTCCATCTTCGGCGAGGGCCTGGTGTTCGAACGCCTCCTGGCCGGCGCCTCCAAGTCCGAGCGGCGCGGACTACTGGCGGGCAAGATCGAGGACGGGATCAACACCGTGGTCCGCCAGATCGCGTTCCACCGCTTCGAGACCCGCTTCCACGCGGCCCGCCTGGAGGGCGAACTGGCGCCCCGCGAGATCGGCGGGCTTTGGCTGCAGACCATGGGCGAGAGCCTGGGGCCGGCCATCAAGCTCAACCCCGGCTACGAGCACTACTGGGCCTATGTGAGCCACTTCGCCCACGCGCCGTTCTACGTCTACGCCTACGCCTTCGGCGACCTGCTGGTGCGCGGCCTGATGGAGAAGCGCCGCGAGGACCCGGTCGCCTTCGCGCCGCTCTACGAGGACCTGCTCGCCGCCGGCGGGACGCGGACCTATGTCGAGGCGCTGAAGCCCTTCGGGCTCAATCCGCGCGAGAAGGCGTTCTGGGCGGCGGGCGTGAAGCAGCTCGAGCGGCTGGTGGACGAGTTCGAAGCCCTGGCCTGACCCCCGGCCATGCCATGGCCGCGCCCTCAATCCCGGATCAGCAACCGGATCAGCGCGTCGGCGTGGGCCTCGATCTCCGCCTCGCCGGCGGTGTCGACCCCGTAGGCGTGGCGAACTTCGTAGGCCAGGGTGAAGGGGGCCTGGGCGGCGGCGGAGACGATGTAGATCAGCGAGCGCACCGGCACGCGGGGCAGGGCGCCCTGGTCCATCAGGGTCTCGAGCATGGCCGTCATCCCGCGATGCTGCGGCCTGACGATCTCGGCGGCGATCCAGGCGACCCGGTCGTTATCCCCCGAGGCCTCCTGCACCATGATCCGCGCGTGCTCCGGGTGGCGGGCGCAGTAGCGGACGTAGTCGCGAAGGAAGGCCTTGAACCGCTCCACCGGCGGCAGACCCCGGCTGGTTCGCCGGCTCGCCGCCATCTCGGCGTTCATGTGGCCGATCAGGTCGGAGAGCGCCGCCCGCCACAGGGTGGCCTTGTCGGTGAAGTGGTAGCGCAGCAGGCTGTGCTCGACCCCGGCCAGGGCCGCGATGTCCCGCATGGCCGCGCCCTCGAAGCCCCGCTCGGAGAACAGGGTCAGCGCCGCGCGCAGGATCGCCGCGCGGGTGTCCTCCACCGGACGCGGCGTGCGGCCGGGTCGCCCTCGCCCTCGGGAGCTTGTCGTCGGCTGCCTCACCGGACGATTATTGCCCAACTGGACTAAAATAGCTAGGCTCCCGCCAACGCCTGCGAGGAGACGCCCCATGACCAGTCCCCACCCCTGGATGGACACCGGCCTGTCGCCCGACGCACGGGCCGACCTGCTGATCGCCGAGCTCACCCTCGACGAGATGATCAGCCTGGTGCACGGGCCGATGCCCAACCTGATGCAGGCGCCGCCCGCCGACTCGGCCCGGGGCGCGGGCTACATCCCCGGCGTCGCACGCCTGGGCATCCCGCCGCTGAACGAGACCGACGCCAGCCTGGGGGTGACCAACCCCCGCAAGGTGCGGCCGGGCGACGGAGCGACCGGGCTGCCGTCCGGCCTGGGCCTGGCTTCCGGCTGGGACGCGGAACTGGCCTACGAGGCCGGGGCGATGGTGGGGTCGGAGGCCCGCGACAAGGGATTCAACGTGCTGCTGGGCGGCGGCGCCAACCTGACCCGGGAACCGCGCTGCGGGCGCAACTTCGAATATCTCGGCGAGGACCCGCTGCTGGCCGGCGTGATGGCGGGCGAGGCCATCCGGGGCGCGCAATCCAACGGCATCGTCTGCACGCTGAAGCACTTCGCGCTGAACGACCAGGAGACCTGCCGCCACGTGGTCGACGCGCGGATCGACGAGGGCGCCCTGCGCGAGAGCGACCTGCTGGCCTTCCAGATCGCCATCGAGCGCGGCGACCCCGGATCGGTGATGTGCGCCTACAACCGGGTGAACGGCGAGTGGGCCGGGGAGAACGATTTCCTGCTGAACCAGGTGCTCCGGCGCGACTGGGGCTGGAAGGGCTGGGTGATGAGCGACTGGGGCGCGGTTCACTCCACCGCCAGGGCGGCGATGGCCGGCCTCGACCAGGAGAGCGGCGAACAGCTCGACAAGCAGGTCTATTTCGGCGCGCCGCTCAAGGAGGCGGTGGAGCAGGGCGAGGTCCCGTTCGAGCGCCTGAGCGGAATGGTCCACCGGATCCTGCGCAGCCTGATCGACAAGGGCGTGTTCGACGCCCCGGTGGAGCCTCGCCCCACCGACTACGCGGCCAATGGCGAGGTGAGCCTGCGCGCGGCGGAGGCCGGGATCGTGCTGCTGAAGAACGCGGGCGGTCTCCTTCCCCTGTCCCGCAAGGCGCGGCGGATCGCGGTGATCGGCGGCCACGCCGACGCCGGGGTGATCTCCGGAGGCGGCTCCTCCCAGGTGTTCGCGCCGGGCGAGCAGGGGCTGGAGATCGAACAGGAACGGGCCGCCGGGCCCATCCCGCGCACCATCGTCTTCCATCCGTCCTCGCCGCTGAAGGCCATCCGGGCCGAGGCGCCGCAGACCGAGGTGGTCTATGCCGACGGCGCGGACCTCGAGGAAGCAGCCCAGCTGGCCCGCACCTGCGACCTGGCCGTCGTCTTCGCCACCCAGTGGGCGACCGAGGCGGAGGACCTGCCAAGCCTCTCCCTGCCCGACGGCCAGGACGACCTGATCGCCGCCGTCGCCGCGGCCAACCCCAGGACCGTGGTGGTGCTGGAGACCGGCACGCCGGTGCTGACCCCCTGGCTGGACCAGGTCGGCGGCCTGCTGGAGGCCTGGTATCCGGGGACCCGGGGCGGCGACGCCATCGCCCGCATCCTGTTCGGCGAGGTCAATCCGTCCGGCCGCCTGCCGATCAGCTTCCCGCGTTCGACCGCCGACCTGGTGCGCCCGGAAATCCCCGGCCAGATCTTCGGCCCGCCGGTGGAGGGCCAGACCCTTCCGACCTCGAATCCGGACGTGCAGCAGCACAAGGGCCGGTTCTCGGTGGAGCACCCGGAGGGCGCCGACGTCGGCTACCGCTGGTTCGACCGCAAGGGGCTGAAGACCCTGTTCCCGTTCGGCTTCGGCCTCACCTACACGCGTTTCGGCTATGGCGGGCTGACGGTGACGGGCGGCGCGACCGTCGAGGCCAGCTTCGAGGTGAGCAATGTCGGCGAGCGGGCGGGAATCGAGACGGCCCAGGTCTATGCCCGGGTCCACGGCGGCCAGCGCCTGATCGGCTGGTCCCGGTTGGCGCTGAAGCCGGGCGAAACCCGCCGGGTGACCGTCAAGGCCGACCCGCGACTGCTGGCCCGCTACGACGCGGCCCTGCCGGGCTGGCGCATAGAGGCCGGCGCCGTCGAGGTCACCGTCGGCCCCGACGCCGAGACCGTGGCGCTCACCGGTGCGGCGGTGCTGGAGGCGGCGACGCTGAAGCCCTAGGGGCGAACGGGGCCGGCGCGTCTCAGGCGCTCTTTGTCGTCTTCCTGGAGCGCGTGGCGCGCGCGGACGTGTTCAGCTCCACTGCGGCGCGAACGAGGGCCTTCAACGCCTCCTCATCGATTCCGGCGCCCTCGGGGATGTCGATGGCGCGTCGGGTATTGCCTTCCAGGCTGGAGTTGAAGAGCCCCGAAGGGTCCTTCAGCGAGGCGCCCTTGGCGAAGGTCAGCTTCACGACGCCCTTGTAGGTCTCGCCGGTGCAGATGATCCCCGCGTGCGACCACACCGGGACCCCTCTCCACTTCAACTCCTCGACGACCTCGGGGTCGGCCTGCCTGATGATCGCCCGGGCCCGCGCGAGCGTCTCGCCCCGCCAGTCGCCCAGCGCCTTGATCCGCGCGTCGATCAGCTGAGAGGGAGAGCTTCCCCCGTCTGCGTCCTCGGGACCGCTCCTGATCTTCTCCATGGGTTTCGTCGCCTCCTTCAGGGGTGTCGTTTCGGCCATCGTGTTCGCCCTAGCCGCCTGTGCGCCGCGCGACGCGCCACCTGGCCGCATACGGCAGCACGAACAGGTACAGGCCGGAGAGCAGCAGCAGGACGAGCGGGGCCAGCGCCAGGAGGCCCACCCAGACGGCCTGCTTCTTCTGCATCAGGGCGATGACGTTCACGGCGACCGCCAGCGTGAAGGCGATGGACAGCCAGCGGTGGGCCTGCCGGAGCCAATTGTTCCAGTTCAAGGGGACCTCCTTGGAAGACGAGCCGAATGGAATGAAGCGATCCGGCCGGCGGCGGCCTCAATCCATCCGCCCGGCGACCTGCTCCAGGTTTTCAAGAAACTTCCGCCACCCGACCATGGCGCCGCCGAAGGCCTGCTTCTGATCCGGCCCGAAGCCCGACTGCTCCATGCGCAGGTGCGTGCCCGCGGATGTGGGGGTGAGCGTGAACGTCACCACGCTCCTGAGATTGAAGGCCGGATCCTCGTGCTCGAAGTCCCAGCTGTAGGACAGCGTCCTGTTCGGCTCGACGGCGAGGATTTCGCAGTCCAGCACGCCGCCCCACTCTCCGCGAAGATTGAAGCGGTGGCCCATGACGGGCTCGAAGTCATTCTTCATGAGCCACTCCTCGATGAGGTGCGGCTGGGTGAGCGCGCGCCAGAGCCTTTCCGGCGGATGGGGTATTTCCCGCTCGACGACCACGGAGCGGGTTCCGGTCGCTTTGTCGGTCATTGGTCCATCCTCTTGAGCAGGTCTTCGAGGTCATCGAACCGGCTTTGCCAGAAGCCGGCCATTTGGCTCGTCCAGTCGAGCAGCGGGGCCAGGGCGCCGAGCTGCGCGCTGTAGTGCGTCTGGCGGCCTTCGTGGCGGTCGTGGACCAGCCCCGCCTGCTTCAGGACCGCGAGATGCTTCGAGACCGCCGGTTGGGAGACCCCGGCCCGGGCCGTCAGGGCCCCGACCGTCTGCTCGCCTTCGCGGCACAACCGCTCGAAGAGCGCGCGCCGCGTCGGATCGGCGAGGGTTCTGAAGATGCTGTCGTGAGCGTCCGGCATAAATCCATAACCTTCGGGCTATGGATAAACTCATAACTATGGAGTTATGCGTGAGTCAACCGGGATGACGGGGCGGCGGCGGGCGGTTCGATGGCGCCACGCCTGTCCCCGGGTCCCGCCTCAGTACGAATAGCCGGGCGGCAAGGGGCGGCCGAGATCCTTGTAGCGGTCCCGCAGCTGCAGCTGGCGCGAGGTCATCGGCTGCTGCTGGCCGTGGATGAACACCGCGCTGGCCTGGCTGAGCGGTTCGAAGGGGTCGCCGGTCCAGATCACCAGGTCGGCGTCCTTGCCGGGCTCCAGCGAGCCGGTCCGGTCGGCCACCCCGAAGATCCGGGCCGGATTGATCGTCACCGCCGCCAGGGCCGCGGCATAGGGCATGCCGTGGGCCACGGCGTTGCCGGCGTTGTAGCGGGTCTCCCGGGCCCGATGCGCCCCGCCGTCGGTCTCGATGGCGATGGTCACGCCGGCCGCCTGCAGCCGGGCGGCGTTCTCCATGGTGG
The DNA here is from genome assembly GCA_036279815.1 of Phenylobacterium sp. GTDB lineage: Bacteria > Pseudomonadota > Alphaproteobacteria > Caulobacterales > Caulobacteraceae > Phenylobacterium. The sequence continues at coordinate 6,422 of DASUIJ010000043.1, forward strand.
CGGCCAGCATCTCGTAGCTGTCGGGCCGGTCGTTGAGCGGGTTGAGCAGCACGGGGGCCCCGGCCCTGGCGATGTCGTCGGCCACCAGCCAGCCTTCCTCCGCGCCGTTCAGGATCACCTTCAGGCCTTCCTCCCGCGCGAGCTTCAGCACCGCTCGGATGTCGGAGGCGCGGTGGACCGAGGCGATCACCGGCATCCGGCCCTGCACCACCGGGATGAGCGCCTCCAGGTCGGCCTTGGACAGCGGCAGGTCGCGGTAGCCCGCCCGGTCATAGGCGGCCTTGTTGCGCATGTAGTCGCGCACGTCCTGCAGGGCGGACTTGAAGGCGACGATCTCGGCGCCGCGCGCGCCTCCGGCCACGCCGGCCCCGGCCTTGCCGAACGGGACCACCATGCCGACCTTGGCGCGGGTCAGGATGTCGTCGCCCTTTGCCAGGTGGATCACCGCGACCTGGCCGGCGAACAGGGCGTGCGAGCGGTCGCCGTCGTGGCCCCCACCGGCCGTGAGCGCCTCGCCCTCGTCCTCGTCCCCGCCGCGCTCGGCCGCCGACTGCGGCATGACCACGGCGCTGGTCAGGCCGGACAGGCGGGCCACCGGGATGAGGATGGATTCGGGGTTGAGGCTGTACTGCACGTCGAAGGCCGCGCCGAGGGCCGGGTTGTCGACGGTCAGGTCGTTGCCGAGCGCGCCGACCTCGACCGCGCCCAGCAGCGAGTTGGTGGCGAACAGGCCGGGCGTCACCACCCCGCCCGCGGCGTCGATCACCCGCGCGCCGGCGGGCACGGCCGCGCCTGCGCCCACCGCGGCGATCTTGCCGTCTCGGATGACGACCACGCCGCGCTCGATCTCGCCCGCCGCCGCGGCGGTCAGGATGCGGGCGTTGGTGATGGCCACGGTCTCGGCCCGGGCCGAGGTCGCGCCGAGGGTCAGGGCGGCCAGGGCGCAGGCGCCCATCAGAGCGTTGCGCATCAGCGGCCTCCTTCGCCGGGCTGGCCGAGCTCGAAGTCGGAGCGCGGCTGATAGCGCGGGTCGCGCCGGTCATAGGCGATGGCGCCGTCCAGATAGACCCGGTCGGCCCGGGCGTAGATCGAGAACGGATCGTGGTCCCAGATCACCAGGTCGGCGCGTTTTCCCGGCTCCAGCGAGCCGGTCTGGGCGGCGACGCCCAGCGCCTTGGCCGGATTGGCGGTGATCCACTTGATGGCTTCGGCCTCGGTGATGCTGAGACCGGCCGCGCGCCCGGCGGCCAGGGCCTCGGCGGCCTCCTGGTTCAGCCGCTGAATCAGGTCGGGGTCGTCTGACTTGATGATGGCGCAGCCGCCCTTGGCCGCGGCGACCAGGGCTGCATTGGCCTCGATGCCGTCCAGCATCTCCATCTTGCTGCCCCACCAGTTGGCCCAGGTGGCGACGCAGATGCCGTTTTCGGCCAGCAGGTCGGCGATCTTGTAGGCCTCCACCGCGTGGTGGAAGGCGGCGATGTGGTAGCCGAACTCCTTGGAGATATCGATCATCTGGGCCATCTCGTCGGCCCGGTAGCAGTGGTTCTCCACCTGGATCTCGCCGCGCAGCACGGCGGCCAGGGTGTCGAGCCCCAGGTCCCGCTTGGGCGGATCGGCCTTTTCGCCCCTGGCCGCCTTGGCGCGGTACTCGTCCCACTTGCGGGCGTAGTCGGCGGCGTTGATCCAGGCCTGGCGATAGCCGGCCACATTGCCCATGCGGGTGGAGGGCGCGCGGTTCTTGCCGCCATAGACCCGCTTGGGGTTCTCGCCGCAGGCCATCTTCAGGGCGTAGGGCGCGTCCGGGAACTTCATCGCCTGGACGGTGCGGGCCGGTACGTTGCGCAGCACCACGCCGCGGCCGCCGATCAGGTTGCCCGAGCCGGGTAGCACCAGGATGGTGGTCACCCCGCCGACCCGCGCGGTGTTGAATCCCGGGTCCTGCGGCCAGACCGAATGCTCGGCCCAGACCTCGGCGGTCACCGGGTTTGTCAGCTCGTTGCCGTCCGAATTGGCGGGCACGCTGGGCGAGGCGTAGACCCCCAGGTGCGAATGGGCGTCGATCAGTCCGGGCGTGACCCACTTGCCCTTGCCGTCGACCACCTCGTAGCCGGCCGGGACCGCGAGTCCCGCGCCGACGGCCTCGATGCGGCCGTCCTTGATCAGCACCACCCCGTTCTCGACCAGGACGCCGGTCCCGGTGAACACCTGGGCGCCCACCACCGCCGTCGGGCGGCTGGGCAGGGGCTTGTAGGTGGAGGGGAAGGCGTCGGCCCTGACCAGCGGGTCGAGGCCCGGCGCCAGGGGCTTGGGCTTGGCCGCCTGGGTCGACGCGGGCTTCGCCGGGCCGGGCGCCGTGGCGCAGCCCGCGAGCGCCGCCGCTGCGATCGCCGCAGCCGCCACCGTCCAGATCCGCATGCAGAAGCTCCGCCCCGAAAAACCCTGGGGCGGACGATAGGCCGCCGCCGCCGGCCCCGTAAACAGATCGGGGCAGGGATTTTTATTGCGCCGCTGAAACCCGATCGGGGCATGGACGCGCCTGGAGCGGTCGGAGCGGGGATCGAAAGACTAGGATCCGTCCCCGCCGTCGAACAGGCGATTGAGGTCCCCGCCCGACATCTGGTCCCGAGCGAAGCCGACCGTGCCCTGGTCCCGCAACTCCTGCGCGGCCCTGCGGACGAAGGCCAGGGCCGAGCGGGCGATTCCCCCGCCCACGGTGACGCGCTGCACGCCGAGCGCGATGAGCTCGTGGGCGTTTCCGGACGAGGTCCCGAGGCTCATGACGACGTTGAGCGGGCCCGGAATCTCCCGCACCAGGGTTCCGACGGTTTCCGGATCGACGGCGCCGGGGGTGAACACGCAGTCGGCTCCGGCCGCGAGGAACAGGGCGCCGCGGCGGATCGCGGCGTCGAGACCGACGGAAGGCAGCAGCAGGGCGTCGGTCCGGGCGTTGAGCACGAAGGCGGTTCCGCTGGCCTCGACGGCCGCGCGCGCCGCGGCGATGCGCTCCACCGCCAGGGCTTCGTCGTACAGGGCGTCGCGGCCGGGGATCTTGTCCTCGATGTTGCCGCCCGCCAGCCCGGCCTCGATCGCCAGCCGGATGGTCTCGGCCACCGCCTCGGGGCTGTCGCCGAAGCCGGCTTCCAGGTCGGCGCTGACCGGCGCCTCGACCGCCTCGACGATCTGTCGGATGCGGTCGAACATCTCGGTGCGCGAGACCGACCGGCTGACGTCCGCCACCTGGTAGTCCGGCTTGCCCAGCGAAAAGGCGATGCCGGCGCTGGTGGTGGCGATGGCCGGAAAGCCCTCGGCGGCGAGCACCATCGCGCTGCCGGCGTCCCAGGCGTTGGGGAGCACGAAGCCGCGGGGCCCGGCGTGCAGGGCCAGGAACCGCCGGGCGGCTTCGGATTGGGAGAGCGACGACATGGGAACCTTCGGGCTGCGGTGATCTCCGCCCCGCTGCTAAGGGCCTTGCCGACATCCGTCCAATGCATAGTCTTGATGCAAGCCATACTGGATTTGCATAGGAGGCGGGGATGGACTCCGAAGGCCTGAAGACGTTCGTCGCCGTGCATCGCGCCGGCGGGTTCTCCAGCGCCGCGGAGGTCCTGGGGCGGTCGCAGCCGGCGATCAGCCGGCGGATCGCCCAGCTGGAGGATGACCTGCAGGCGCCGCTGTTCGAGCGGGCGGCGGGCGGCGTCGTCCTCAGCCAGGCGGGTCGCGTGCTGCTGCCCCGCGCCGAGCGGGTGCTCGCCGCCCTGCAGGACGCGTCGCAGGCGATCGCGGCGCTGCGGTCGGGGCAGGGCGGGCCGGTGGCCCTGGCCGCGGTCGGCACCCTGGCGAGCACCGGCCTGACCGGCGCCTTGAAAGCCTTCGCGGAGCGTTTCGCCAAGGTCGAGCTCTCGCTGCAGACCGCGACCAGCGCGGAGGTCAGCGACCTGGTGCGGCGCGGCGACGTCACCGTCGGCCTTCGATACCTGATGGACGCCTCGCCCGACCTGGTCTGCGAACGCATCGGCGTCGAGCGGCTGGCGGTCGCGGCCCCGCCGGGGCATCGGCTCGCGGGCCGGCGGGTGGCGAGCCTGCTGGAGCTCAAGGACGAGCCCTGGTTCGCCTTCGCCGATGTCGACCGCCGGGCCGAGCCTTCGGCGCGCAACATCTTCGCCCAGTTCCTGCTGCGCGGCGTGGGCGACCTGCGCTGGACGCCGGTGGACAGCCTGACCGCCCAGAAACGGCTGGTGGAGGCGGGCTTCGGCCTGGCGCTGATGCCGGTCAGCGCCACGGCCGAGGAGCGGGCCGCCGGGAGCCTGGCCCTGATCGAGGTCGACGATCTCGACGCCGCGACGATCGTCACCCTGGTGGTGCGCAAGGGCGGCTATCTCAGCCCCGCGGCCCTGGATCTCTGCGAGCGCCTTCGCGCCGAGCCGTTCTTCGCCGCGTCCTAGGCGGGCGCCGTGACGTCAATGGTGCTTGCCATTTTTCAAACGCCCGTTCATCACCCTCCCGCGATGTCCGACGACCTGACCGAAGTCCAGAGCGCCGTCGTTCCCGACGGCTTCGTCATCAATCTGTGGCAGCGCGGCTTCGGCCGCACGGTCGGCCCGTTCTATTCCCGGCGCGACCCGGACAACAGCGAGACCATGGCCTTCCGGGTCGAGGAGCATCACGCCAACGGCATGAACAACTGCCACGGCGGAATGCTGATGAGCTTCGCCGACATGGCCTGGGGCCGGGTGATCTCCAACCAGCGGGAGATCGGCTGGGTCACGGTCCGGCTGCTGACCGACTTCCTCTCCGGCGCCCACATGGGCGACTGGGTGGAGGGGACCAGCGAGATCATTTCCGAACAGGACGACGTCTTCACCGTCCGAGGCCGCATCTGGTGCGCGGATCGCACCCTGATGACCGGCACCGGAGTCTACAAGGGTATCCGCTCGATCTCCCGCAAGGCGGGCGAGCGGGAAGTGCGGGGCTAGAACATGGCGTTGGATCCGGCGATCAAAGAGGGCGCGCCCGTCGGCTACGACGACCGTCCCATCCACTCCGAGCCGGGGACCCTGCCGCCCCAGGTGCAGGCGCCGCTGGCGCCGTTCCGCGGCCGCGAGCCCGACGCGCCCGAGTGGTTCCTGGACGCCATCGCCCAGGAGCCGGAGCGCAGCTTCGTCACCTCGCTGGGCACCAGGATCGAGGCCCTGACCTGGGGCGAGATCGGCAAGCCCGGCCTGCTGCTGGTGCACGGCAACTCGGCTCACGCCGACTGGTGGAGCTTCATCGCCCCATATCTGGCCCAGGACTACCGCGTGACCTCGATGTCGCTGGCCGGCATGGGCGCCTCGGACTGGCGCGACACCTACGCCTTCCAGGATTTCGCCGAGGACGCCGAGGCCGTGGCCCGGGCGACCGGGCTCTACGAGGGGGGCGGCCCGCCGATCTATATCGGCCACTCCTTCGGCGGCAGCCAGGTGTTCTTCGCCGCCGCCGCCCATCCCGAGCGCATGCGGGCCGCGATCCTGGTGGACACCGGCTTCGGCGGGCCGCCGCCGGATTCGCCGGAGGGCAAGCGGATGATGGAGATGCAGGCGCGCAACATCCCCACCGCCGACCGTGCGGCCCGGGTCTATCCGACCCTGGAGTCCGCGCTCGCCCGTTTCCGGTTCATGCCGCCGCAGGTGGCCGGCAACCTGTTCATCGCCGACTTCATCGCCCGCCGCTCGCTGAAGCGCGCGCCCTTGCCGGACGGCTCGGGCGAGGGCTGGACGTGGCGGTTCGACCCCGGGATGTGGGCCAAGCTCGACCGCTCGGTGATGATGGGCATGACCGCCGAGGGCCCGCCCAAGGTCACGGTGCCCCTGGTGCACATCTACGGCGACCGCTCGGTGGTGAAGTCGCGCATCAACGACGGCCGGCCTTCGCCGCTGCCGAAGGACATGCTGGAAATCGCCATCCCCGATTCGGCCCACCACATCATGGTCGACCAGCCTCTGGCGCTCGTCGCGGCCCTGAGGGGCCTCCTGGCCTCCTGGCCGGGCTGAGACATAAGGCGCGCTTGAGCCCGCAGGGCGGAACGTGTAGTTGCGCCCCACTGAATTATCCCAGCGTTTTTCCGACGAGAGACCTCCCCGAATGGCTTCCGAATATCATCGCGGCGAAATGGACATTTCCGAACAGGTCGCCACCTTCAACCTGTTCAACGGCCTCACCAAGTGGGGCTCGCTGGCCATGGCCGCGCTGCTGGCCCTGCTGGTCCTGTGGTTCTGCACCCCCGCGGGCTTCCTGGCCGGCCTGGTCACCGCCGCCGTCGTGACCGTGATCGGCGCCCTGGTGCTGCGCGACAAGCCCGACGCGGCCCACTAGGCCCATTCCTTCAGCGGAACCGCTCTCCCTCGCGGGTCGACCCCGCGAGGGCGTGATCCTGCGTATCCGGTCGCTTCCAGCCGGTTTCAAACAATTGTTTGAACACTGAAGGCTGTTCGCTGGACAGGATTCACCCCCCTCTCTAAGGTCCCCCACGAAGCGTAAGGGGGGACTCGCGGCATGGCCGTCATCGCCGTCACAAAGGAACGTCGCGCCGAGGAGACCCGCGTCGCGGCCACCCCCGAGACAGTGAAGAAGCTGATCGCCGCCGGGTTCTCCGTGACCGTCGAGGCCGGCGCGGGAACCGCCGCCTCCTATCCCGACGCGGACTACGAGGCCGCCGGCGCCACGATGGCCAAGACCGCCAAGGCGGCCGCCGAGAACGCCGACATCCTGTTCAAGGTGCGCGCGCCCTCCGACGAGGAGATCGCGGCCCTGAAGCCCGGCGTGATCGTCGTGGCGCTGCTCAACCCGCATGTGGACAAGGCCGTGGTCCAGGCCCTGGCGGCCAGGAACGCCACCGCCTTCGCCATGGAGTTCATCCCGCGGATCACCCGCGCCCAGGTGATGGACGCCCTGTCCTCCCAGGCCAATCTCGCCGGCTACCGTGCGGTGATCGAGGGGGCGGAAGCTTTCGGCAAGGCCATGCCGATGATGATGACCGCCGCCGGCACCGTCGCCGCGGCCAAGGTTTTCATCATGGGGGTCGGCGTCGCCGGCCTGCAGGCCATCGCGACGGCCAGGCGCCTGGGCGCCGTGGTCACCGCCACCGACGTGCGTCCCGCCACCAAGGAGCAGGTCGAGAGCCTGGGCGCCAAGTTCCTCGCCGTCGAGGACGAGGAGTTCAAGAACGCCCAGACCGCCGGCGGCTACGCCAAGGAGATGAGCGCCGAGTACCAGGCCAAGCAGGCCGAACTGGTCTCCAGCCACATCGCCAAGCAGGACATCGTCATCACCACGGCCCTGATCCCCGGCCGTCCGGCGCCGAAGCTGGTCAGCGCCGCGCAGGTGGCCTCGATGAAGCCCGGCTCGGTGCTGGTCGACCTCGCCATCGAGCAGGGCGGCAACGTCGAAGGCGCCAAGCTCGGCGAGACCGTCGTCACCGCCAACGGGGCCAAGATCCTCGGCGCGGCCAACCTGCCGGGCCGCATCGCCACCGACGCTTCGGCGCTCTACGCCCGCAACCTGTTCGCCTTCGCCGGGCTGTTCCTCGACAAGGAGGGCAAGTTCGCCCCCGACTTCGAGGACGAGATCCTGAAGGCCGCGCTCGTCACCAAGGACGGCGCGATCGTGCATCCCAACCTGACCGCCTGACGCGAGGACCCATAATGGAAGCCGTCGATCCTACAGTCTTCCGCCTGGCGATCTTCGTCCTGGCGATCTTCGTGGGCTACTACGTCGTCTGGAGCGTGACGCCCGCCCTGCACACCCCGCTGATGGCCGTGACCAACGCCATCTCGTCCGTGATCATCGTCGGGGCCCTGCTGGCCGCCGCGGCCGGCGGCGGGACGGGCGAGGCGCTGACCGGAAACATCCTGATCTCCAAGGGCGCC
>DASUIJ010000044.1:0-3479 GCA_036279815.1 Phenylobacterium sp.
CCCGTGTTCGCACCGGATATCGCGGCGTTCCAGCGCGCGTTCTTCGATGTCGAGGACGGCAGCGCCGAGGGTCCTGTCCATCGGGTGGTTGAGGATCTAGTGGAATTCCTGACGGACTGGTCGCGCGACGCCCTCCACGCCCGCCTGATCAGTCACTGCCATATGGGCGCCAGCCGCAGTACGGCGGCGGCCTATCTCGCCCTGGGACTGCATCACGGCCCAGGGGCCGAGACCGAGGCCTTCGACGCCTTCCTCCGCGTCGCGAATAAGCCCTGGCCCAATCACAGAATGATCGCCTTGGCTGACCAAGTCCTGGGCCGGGGCGGCGCCCTCGTCGCGCCCCTGGACGCCTATCGTCGAGCGAACCCCAGGCGGATCATGGCCTATCGCCGGCTGAACCTGAAGCGCGGCATCTTCCGCTGACCCCAGCCTTCGCTCAGGCAGCCGCCAGCTTGGCCAGTTCCCTCAACACCCGCTCGGCGGCGTTCAGACGCTGCTCGGGGGTCTCCCACTCGCCCTTCACCACCACCTTGTTGTCGGGGCGGATTCGCCAGGCGACCTGGTTCTTCTGGACGAACTGCACCAGCCCGAGGCCGTTCTTGAAGGCGTCGCCGCGGAAGCTGACCACGGCGCCCTTCGGGCCGACGTCGATCTTCGCCACGTTGGATTCGCGGCAAAGGCCCTTGATCGCCACCACCTTCAGCAGTTGAGCGGCCTCCGGCGGCAGAGGGCCGAACCGGTCGATCAGCTCGGCGGCCAGGGCTTCGCGGTCGGTGGACTTCTCGGCGTCGGACAGGCGGCGGTAGAGCGCCAGGCGGACATTGAGGTCCGGGACATATTCCTCGGGGATCAGCACGGCGGCGCCGGTGTTGATCTGCGGCGACCACCCGCGATCCGCCACCAGCCCTTCCTGGCCGACCCGTTCCTTGAGCTCGGCGACCGCGTCCTCCAGCATCTGCTGATAGAGCTCGACCCCGATTTCGCGGATATGGCCCGACTGCTCCTCGCCCAGCAGATTGCCGCCGCCCCGCTGGTCCAGGTCGTGGCTGGCGAGCTGGAAGCCCGCGCCCAGGCTGTCCAGCGACTGCAGCACCTTCAGCCGCCGCTCGGCCGACTGGGTGATCGGCTTTTCCGAGGGCGTGGTCAGATAGGCGTAGGCCCGCGCCTTGGCCCGTCCGACCCGGCCGCGAAGCTGGTAGAGCTGGGCCAGGCCGAACATGTCGGCGCGGTGGATGATCAGGGTGTTGGCGGTCGGGATGTCCAGCCCGCTCTCCACGATGGTGGTCGACAGCAGCACGTCGTACTGGCCGTCGTAGAACGCGCTCATCACCTCCTCGAGCTGGGTCGGCGCCATCTGGCCGTGGCCGACCACGAACCGCACCTCCGGCACCTGCTCGCGCAGATAGCGCTCCAGCTCGGGAAGGTCGGAGATGCGGGGAACCACGTAATAGGCCTGGCCGCCGCGGTACTTCTCGCGCAGCAGGGCCTCGCGGACCACGATCTGGTCGAACGGGGTCACATAGGTGCGCACCGCCAGCCGGTCGACCGGCGGGGTGGCGATGATCGACATCTCGCGGATGCCCGACAGCGCCATCTGCAGGGTCCGCGGGATCGGCGTGGCGGTCAGGGTCAGCATGTGCACGTCGGCGCGAAGCTCCTTGAGCTTCTCCTTGTGCTTCACCCCGAAGTGCTGCTCCTCGTCGACGATCACCAGGCCCAGGTTCTTGAAGGACACCTGCTTGGAAAGCACCGCATGGGTGCCCACCACCACCTCGATCTCGCCCCTCGCAAGGCCCTCGCGCGCCTCGGCGGCTTCCTTGGCCGGCACCAGGCGCGACAGTCGCGTCACCTTCACCGGCCAGCCCTGGAACCGCTCGGTGAAGGTCTTGTAGTGCTGGCGGGCCAGCAGGGTCGTGGGCGCCACGATCGCCACCTGCATCCCGCTCATGGCCGCGACGAAGGCGGCGCGCAGGGCCACCTCGGTCTTGCCGAAACCCACGTCGCCGCAGATCAGCCGGTCCATCGGCTTGCCGGCGGACAGGTCCTCCAGAACGTCGTGGATGGCGGCCAGCTGGTCGTCCGTCTCCTCGTAGGGGAAGCGGGCGCAGAACTCGTCGAACACCCCGTGCGGCGGGTCCACCGGCTCGGTGAACTTGGTGGCGCGCTCGGCGGCGATGCGGATCAGGCCCTCGGCCATGTCGCGCAGGCGTTCCTTGGCCCGCGCCTTGCGGGCCTGCCAGGCGGCGCCGCCCAGGCGGTCGAGTTGTACGCCCTCGGACTCGGCCCCGTAGCGGGTCAGCAGGTCGATGTTCTCCACCGGCAGGTAGAGCTTGGCCTCGCCGCCGTATTGCAGTTCCAGGCAATCGTGCGGCGCACCCTGCACATCCAGGGTCTTCAGGCCGTCATACCGCCCGATCCCGTGGTCGATGTGGACCACCAGGTCGCCGGGGGTCAGCGAAGACGCTTCGGCCAGGAAGTTGGAGGCGCGGCGCTTGCGGCGCGGACGGGCCAGCCGGTCGCCCAGGATGTCGGTCTCGGAGATCACCGCCAGGCTGTCGGTCTCGAAGCCGGACTCCAGCGGCAGCACCACGCGCTGGGGCTTCCTGGGGTCGGCGGCCCTGGCGGCGTCCCAATAGGGCGCGAAGGCCACATTGGTCAGGCCGTGGTCGCCCAGCATCACGCCCAGCCGTTCGGACGAGCCCTCCGTCCACGAGGCGAACAGCACCCGCTTGCCGGCGGCGCCCAGCCGCTTGGCGTGGTCGGCGGTGGCCTCGAACAGATTGACCGAATCCTGCTGCCGTTCGGCGACGAAGGTGCGGCCCAGTCGGGCGCCCATGTCGATCACGGTCCCGCTTTCGGCCTCGCGGAAGGCCGAGAACTGGCGGGTCGCCCGTTCGGCCAGGCGCGCGCGCCATTCCTCGGCGGTCAGGTACAGCCTGTCCGGCTCCAGCGGATGGTAGTGGACCTTGCGGTCGGCCTGGGCGCGGGAGTCATAGGCGTCGGCGATCAGCGCCAGCCGCTCGTCGCGCGCCTCGCTCGCCAGGTGATCGATCCCGATCAGCGCGCTATCGGGCAGATAGTCGAGCAGCGTCGCCATCTGTGGATAGAACAGCGGCAGCCAGTGCTCCATGCCCGCCCGCCGGCCGCCCTCGCTCACCGTCTCGTAGAGCGGATCGCCGCCCGGGGCGCCGAAGGCTTCCACATAGCCGCGCCGGAACTTGGCGATGCCGTCCTTGTCCAGCAGCACTTCGCTGACCGGCAGCAGCGACACGTCCTTCAGCTGCCGGGTCGAACGCTGGGTCTCCGGATCGAAGGCGCGGATCGATTCCAGGGTGTCGCCGAACAGGTCCAGGCGCACCGGCTCCTCGGCGTTCGGCGGGAAGACGTCGATCACCCCGCCGCGGATCGCGAATTCGCCCCGCTCGGAGACGGTCGAGGCCCGTTGATAGCCGTTGACCGCGAAATAGCGCTCGAGCACG
>DASUIJ010000045.1:0-13858 GCA_036279815.1 Phenylobacterium sp.
CGGCGTGTGCGGCGGGCGCGCGCGCACTGTCATTCCCTTGAACGCTCCCAGCCAAGCCTGGTTGTTGCGGCAAACCGTCGCGTGAAGGGCACAGTGTTTCACGTTCCCACGTCGTTTCGGACCGCTTGGATGGGGCTGTCACGCCCTCAGTTGCAAATGAGTTGCAATCACGTTCGCATTTGCTAGATTGAAGAGGTCGTCGGAGAACGTCCTTGTACATCTGCAACTGCAACGGCATCCGCGAGCGCGAGGTCCGCGCCGCCATCGACGCGGGCGCCGATCGCCCCGCTGAAATCTTCCGCGCCTGCGGCTCCCGGCCCCAGTGCGCGCGCTGCGTCTGCGAGATGAAACAGATGATCGAGGACCAGGGCGAGGCCCTGCGCTACGCCGCCGAATAGGCCGCGACGCCCTTGCGGACAGGACGCGGGATCGCACGGGCACATAGGCTTTGACTCGGCCCCGCGTGGGCGTGAGGTTGCGCCGGGCTCTGGAGTTTCAAGGAGGTTCGGATGCAGGGCGACAAGGCGATCATCAGGCTGCTCAACGCCATCCTGACCAACGAACTGACGGCGGTGAACCAGTACTTCCTGCATGCGCGGATGTACGAGAACTGGGGCTTCCGAAAGCTCGGGCGGATCACCTACGACGAGTCGATCGGCGAGATGAAGCACGCCGACAAGCTCATCAAGCGCATTCTGTTCCTGGACGGCCTGCCCAATCTGCAGGACCTGCACAAACTGAAGATCGGCGAGACCGTCGGCGAATGCCTGACCGCCGACCTCTCGGTGGAGGTGGGCGGTCGCGTCGATCAGGTCGAGGCGATCAAGGCCTGCGAGGCTGCGGCCGACTTCGTCTCGCGCCAGATCGTCCGCGAGATCCTCACCGACACCGAGGAGCACATCGACTTCCTCGAGACCCAGATCTCCCTGCTGAAGGCGCTGGGCGACGCCAACTACCTGCAGAGCGCCATGGGCGAACTCGAGGGCGGAGAGTAGGCGCGCCGCCGCCGGGCCGAGGGTCGGCCGGCGACGACCGGAGTCGTCGCCGGCTCCCCGCGATCCGAGGTCCGAACCTGGAGAGAGTTGCGACCGGCCGGAACCCTGGGCTCCGGCGGTCGACCCCGGGCGCCTAGAGCACGAAGTCGGAGGCGGTCAGCGTCGTCTGCGAATAGACGTTGATCACGAAGTCCGCGACGCCGTCGCCGTTGACGTCCCCCTGCACCGCATAGTGGTCCGCCTCGATCACGGAGATCAGCTGGCCGGCCTTGTTGCTGAAGGCGCCGACCAGGCTGAAGGCCTGGTCCTTGCCCCCGGCGACGGCGTCGATCCCGGAGAGGTCGATCCGGTCGCCGTCGGCGTGGCTGAAGTTGTAGATGGCGTCCCGAGCGCCGGGGGTGGAGTTGGTCAGGCCGACAAACAGGAACCGGTCCGCGCCGGCTCCGCCCGAGAGGCCGTCGGACCCGTCGCCGCCGACCAGGGTGTCGTTCCCGGCGCCGCCCTCGAGGAGGTTGGCCTTGGCGTCGCCGGTCAGGCGGTCGGCGAATCCCGAACCCTGCAGGTTCTCCAGGTTGGACAGGGTGTCCTTGCCGGCGCCGCCGGTGTCCTGGGCCTTGGTGACCGCGAGGCTGACGGTGACCCCCGCCGTGGCGCCGGCGTAGGAGGCCGTGTCGACGCCCGCGCCGCCGTTGAGGACGTCGTTGCCGGCGCCGCCTTCCAGGACGTCGTTCCCGCCTCCGCCCTGGAGGGTGTCATTGCCCGCCAGGCCCGACAGGACGTCGTCGGTGGCCCCGCCGGTCAGGGCGTCGGCCCCCGCGCCGCCGGTCAGCGACTGACCCGGCTGCGCGCCGATGGTGAAGGTCATGACGTCCGAGGCCGCCAGACCGCCCGCATCCGTGGCCGTGACCTTGACGTCCAGCGCGCCGGACGCCTGGGGCGTGCCGCTGAATCCACCGGTGGCGGCGTCGAACACCAGCCATGACGGCAGGGCCGAACCGTCCGCCAGGGTCGCCTTCAGGGTCAGGGCGTCTCCGTCGACGTCCGCGAAGGTCCCGGCCGCCAGGCTGTAGGTGAAGGTCGAACCGGCGGTCAGGGACGCGTCGGCCAGCGGCGTCGCGAGGGTCGGCGCGTCGTTGGTCCCGGTGATGGTGAAGTTCACCACCTGATCCACCTGGGCGCCGGCGCTGTCGTTGATGCGGACCGTATAGGCCAGGTTCCGCACCTGTCCCGCGGCCATGGAGTCGATGGTCGCGGAATCGACGTTCAGGGTCCAGCCGACTTGACCCGGCGCGCTGCTGGTCGGCTCACCGGCCACGGTCGGGACGAAGGTCACCCCGGTCGCGTCGCCGCTCGCCGCGACGACGGAGACGGTGTGGGTGTCGCCCGCGTTCGCGTCGGTGAAGGCGATGGCGCCGGTCAGGGAGATGACGCCCGCCGGGGTTCCGGGTTCGGTCACCTGGCCGGTCAGGTCCCCGCCGGCGATCTTCGGCGCGGCGTTGGCGACGCCGCCGCCGGTGAGATCGACCGTCTTGTTGCTGAAGGCCAGCTTCTCGACATTGGCGATCTGGGTGAGCCCGTCCGGGGCTCCGGCGCGAAGATCGGTGACCTTGAAGCCGTCGCCGCCCACCACCACCGAATAGTCGGTGTCGGCGCCCGAGAGCACCACCGTGTCGGCGCCGGCGCCGCCGTTGATCTCGTCGTTGCCGCCCTCGACGTAGATGATGTCGTCGCCGGCGCCGGCGTCGACGATGTCGTTTTCCGACCCGTCGTGGATCACGTCGTCGCCGCCGCCGGAGGTGATCTTGTCATCGCCCCCGTAGCCCCAGATGGCGTCGGCCTGGTCGGTGGTGAGCGGCTGCCCGGGCGGCGCCGCGACAGCCGAGATCGTGTCGTCATGGCCGGACCCGTAGATCTCGGAGCCTCCGGTCACCAGCCCGGCGGTCACGAAGACCCCGTCGGCGAACTGCACGGCTTCGATATTGTGCACGCTGTCGGACCCGTCCGGAGCGCCGGCGCGCAGGTCCTTCAGCTGGTAGCCGCCGTCGGCCAGATGCATGATCGCGTAGTCGGACATCTGGCCGGAGAAGATGGCGATGTCCTGGCCGTCGCCGCCGTCCAGGAAGTCATCGCCCGCGCCGCCCGCGAGGTCGTCGTCGCCGAGCCCGCCGGAGATCACGTCGTCCCCGCCCGCGCCGTTGACGCTGTCATTGCCCGCCAGGGCGTAGATGTTCTCGCTCGCCGAGGTGCCGGTCTTCAGGTCGTCGCCCGAGGTGCAGGTCACGTCCAGGCTCACCCCGCTCACCGGGATGGAGGTGGCGGTCAGGCCGGAGATGAAGATGCCGCTGTCGAGGATGTGGTCGCCGGTGTCGGCGATGCCGATCTTCAGGGTGTTGAGTCCCTGCTGCACCGGGGCGAACACGGTGAGGACGTTGCTGATCCCGTCGTATTCCGTGGGCAGATGGCCGTCGGTGTTGTCGATGAAGTAGCCGGACGACAGGTTCGAGCCGATCACGCTGAGCGGCGCCGTCGGGTCGTTGCCGAAGTAGGCGACGTTCGTGCCGTTCACCATCACGACGCCGATGTCGACGAACGCGTCGACCCACTCGGGATACTCGTCGGTGCCGAACACCACCTTGAAGCTGATGCCGGTGATGGCGGGGTCGGTGACGGTGAAATTGAACGACAGGGTGCTGGCGTCGTACGAGGTGGTGGCGAACACGCTGCTCACCACCGCGTCGAGGTCGGGGTCGCCGACCATGGCGTTGTCGACGCCGAAGTCGGGCGCGGTGTTGGTCAGGTTCGGGATCGTGCCCGACGTCATGAGCAGGCCGGGGCCGATGCCCAGGGCGCTCACGCTGCCGTCGTAGAAGCTGATGGAATCGGCGGAGTGGATGGCGAGCAGGCTCGCCGTATCGACGGTGATTCCGGCGCTCGCCGGGAAGAACGCGCCGATGACGGACGCGGGATCGGAGACGACCAGATTCTGATCGACAGCAGTGAACACGGGCATGGGAGCGGGCCTTTTCGCGGACGCCAGACGGGGGGTTGTCCGAGAAATGGGCAAGGAAGCTGACGGAAACCTGACGACCCCGGGTCAGCGGCGCCCCGCCGCACCGCGCCGGGAGGCGACCTGGATCGCCTGCGGATATGATCCTGATCATGGCGAGCCGGCGTCATCGCGAACACCTGATCAGGACGAGGATCACCGCGGGAGCGTGGGGTCGGCGGGAGGGATGGGGGCCATGCGGCTGCTGCTTATCGAAGACAATCATCAGCTCGCCGAGTTGATTGTCGACGGCCTGGTGCGGAACGGATTCGTCGTGGACTGGAGCGAATCCCTCGAGGCGGGCGCGGAGGCGCGCACCCTGGCGCCCTATGACGCCATCCTGCTGGACATTGGGCTGCCGGACGGCGACGGCCTGGACCTGGTGCGGCGCATGCGCCGGCAGAACGACGCCACCCCGGTCTTGATCCTCACCGCCCGAGGTGAGCTCGGCGATCGCGTCGCCGGGCTGGACCTTGGCGCGGACGACTATCTCGTGAAGCCCTTCGACGTCGCCGAGCTTGCGGCGCGCTGCCGGGCGCTGCTGCGGCGGCCGGGCGCATGCCTGGGCGTGGTGCTGCAGTCGGGCAACGTCGCCCTGGACGCGGCGAGCCGGACGGTGACCGTGGCGGGCGTCCCCATGGCCGCCCCGCCGCGCGAGCTGGCCCTGCTGGAGCACCTGCTGAGGCGGGCCGGTCAGGTGGTGCCCAAGCCGACCCTGGAGGAACAGCTCTACGCCATGGGAGCGGAGGTGACGCCCAACGCCCTGGAAGTGGCCGTCTCGCGCCTTCGCAAACGCCTCGCCGCGGCGGGTGCGGACACGACCCTGAAGACCGTTCACGGCGTCGGCTACGCGCTGCTGCCGCCCAAGGGGGCGGAGTTCGCCGGTGCGTAGGCCCCTCGCCCCCCGGTCGCGGCCGCCCACGCTTTTCGCGCAGATCTCGATCCGGCTGGCGCTCCTGGCCGTCGTCTTCGTGCTGTTGGACATCGGCATGGTGGTGATGAACTACGCCCACGACCGGCAGGTCCTGGCGGAGGACTTCGTCGTGCAGCAGACGGGCCGGATCGAGCGGGTGTGGCGCAGGGATTCAGGCGCGGATGCGGACCCGTCCCTGCGGTCGCTCCGCCGCCCGATGGGGGTCTCGGCCTGGGCCTATTCCGTCGTCGACGCCTCGCGCGGTCCGGCGTTCATGGCAGGCGACGCCGCCCTTGCCGCCGGGCTCCCCCGCCCCGGGCCGGACACCCTCGACTGGGTTCGGCGCGATCGCACCGCGTCGGGTCTCCGCATCTCCGGGGGCCGGCGCTTCGACGCGGAGGGCGGACCGCACTGGGTCCTGATCTCGGCGGAGACCCATGACCTGCGATTCTACCTGCCCGTCCTGGCCCGGGAGCTGGTGGACCACGTGGCCGAGCCCCTGGGGCCGCTGATGGTCCTGCTGCTCGCGTTCAACGTCATTGTCGTGCGACGGGTGCTCGCGCCGCTGTCCGCGGTGGCCGACCAGGTCGACTCCTTCGACCCGACGCGGATGGAAGCGCGGCTCACCGAGCCCGCCACGTCCCGCGAGGTGGCGGCCCTGGTGGCGGCGCTCAACCGGGCCCTGGACCGCCTGCAGCACGCCATGAGGCTGCTCAAGGATTTCACGGCCGACGCGGCGCACGAATTGCGGACCCCCCTGGCGGTGCTGCAGATGCGCGTGGAGGCGCTGTCGGACGGCGACGCCAAGCAACGCCTGCGGCAGGACGTCCAGGCCATGGTGCGGCTGGTCAATCAGATGCTCGACCTGTCCCAGGCCGACGCCCTCAGCATGGACCAGGCGGCCGACGTCGACCTTCTCGACCTGGCGAAGGAGACGGTCGCCCAGATCGCCCCGCTCGCCTTCGCCGCGGACCGCGATATTCGGGTGATCGACAAGGGGGCCGTCCCCATCCGGGGACACGCCGACGCCCTGGGACGGGCGCTGCGAAATCTGGTGGAGAACGCGGTGGCCCATGCCGGCGGAAACGGGCCGATCGAGGTGATCGCCGGCCCCGGCCCCCGCCTGTCGGTCCGCGATCACGGACAAGGCCTCGCGAGCCTCGATCCGGAGATCATTTTCCGCCGCTTCTGGCGCAAGCGCCGCGGGCACAACGGGGGCGCCGGCCTGGGCCTCGGGATCGCACGCAGCATCGTCGAGGCCCACGGGGGTACGATTTCCGCGCAGAACGCGCCGGACGGCGGCGCGATCTTCCTGTGCGAGTTTGCGGCCGCCGGCTCGCCCTCGGTCCGGGCGCCTCAGGCGCCGCCGCTCGGGTCCGACGCCCCGGCGTCCTAGCCCAGCCGGCCGATCGCCTCGGCCACCTGCGCCGTCTTTTCCAGGATCACCATGTGGCCGGCCTCGGGGATCGAGACCAGTTCGGCCCCGGCGATGCCCTTCTTGAAGCCGTGGGCGTAGAACGGCGGGATCATCCGGTCGGAGTCTCCCCAGACCACCACCGTCCTGGCCTTGATCCGGTACATCCGCTGCGAAAGACCCCGCTCCGGAATCGGGAACAGGATGCGCCCCGCCATGCCCAGCTGGCGGGCGTTGGTCACCAGGTAGGTCTGCAGGAAGTTCGGGTCGGTGACGTCGCGCCCCGCGGTCAGGATCGCCGCGCCCGCCTCCGCGTCATGGAACAGGTACTTCGGCATCTCGTAGGGCATCAGCGAGAACATGTCGGCGACCGGATGGTCGTCGTTCCACAGGCCCGCCGGGCAGATCAGCGCCAGCCGGGTGATGTCGTTGGGCGCGACCGCCGCCATCTCGGCCGCGATCATGCCGCCCATGGAGTGGCCGACCAGGATCGGATCTTTCAGGCCCAGGGCCTGGACCACGTCCCAGGTGTGCAGGGTGAAGTCCAGCATGTCGCGGATTTCGCCGCATTCCTCGCTGTCGCCGTAGCCGGGGATCAACGGGGCGTAGACGTGGTGGTTCTGGGCCAGGGCGTTGAGAAACGGGTCCTCGGCGGTGACGCCGCCGGCGCCGTGCAGGAAGACGAGATCGGGGCCGGAGCCGCCCTCGAGGTAGCGGACGGGGACGTGCGGGGTGTCGACGGTCTTCAGTTCCATGACGGTCCCCTTACGCGTAGGTCTTGGCGAGTTCGGCGGAGGTGGGCGCCTCCTTCGGCAGCCGGCCCGATTCCACCCGCTTGGCCAGCGGACTGGTCCAGAAGCGGTTGTCGTGATCCCAGTCGGGGAACATGTTCCGAAGCTTGGGCATCACCTTCTCGGCGAACAGCTTGGTGGAGTACATGCACTTGTCGGCCGGCATGTTTCCCACGTGCATCAGGCAGAAGATGTTGCCGACGTTGAGCCCCTTGATCAGATGCTCCATCCGCTGGCGGACGGTCTCGGGCGAACCCGCGATCACGTGGCCCTGTTCGGTCAGCTCCTTCCAGGTGAGCTGGGTGTAGCCGCCCCTGGGCGGGGCGTATTGCGACAGCGCCCCGGACTGGATCGTCTTGATGGTGCGGTAGCCGGGCGCGTCGGCGAAGCCCGGATAGACGTGCAGGCAGCGATTGTAGAAGTAGCTGACGTGCTCGGAATAGAGCCGCTCGGCCTCTTCATCGGTGTCGGCCACCAGGATCGTCTGCGCGAAGCCGGCCCGGTAGGGGCTCTTGTCCACGCCGCGCTCGTCGACCCGCTTCCAGTAGCCGTCCATCAGCGCCTGGGCCCTCAGGTAGCCCGAGAAGCTGAGGTAGGAGTAGGAATAGGTGTTGTCGATGCAGAAATCGTAGGTCTCCACCGAGCCGCCGCCTGGGATGTGCACCGGCGGGTGCGGCGCGTCCTGGATCGGGCGCGGCCAGATGTTGACGTGGCGAAGCTTGTTGTAGCGGCCGTTGAACGCGAAGGGCTCGCGCGTGGTCCAGGCCTTGATGATCAGGTCGTGGGCTTCCTGATACTTCTCCCGGGTCAGGGACGGGATCTGGCCGTAGCAGTAGTTGGTGTCCATGGAGGTGCCGACCGGGAAGCCCGCCACCAGCCGCCCGCCGGAGATGCAGTCCAGCATGGCGAACTCCTCGGCCACGCGGATCGGCGGATTGTAGAGCGCGATGGAGTTGCCCAGGACGACGATGGCGGCGTCCTTGGTGCGGCGCGCCAGGCCCGCGGCGATGATGTTGGGAGACGGCATGATGCCGTAGCCGTTCTGGTGGTGCTCGTTCACCCCCACCCCGTCGAAGCCGAGCGTGTCGGCGTATTCGAGCAGGTCCATATAGGTGTTGTAGACCTCATGGCTCTTGGCCGGGTCGAACAGCTTCTGGTCGATGTCGACCCAGACCGAACGGTTCTTCTCCCGGAAGTCATCCGGCAGATAGGGCCACGGCATCAGGTTGAACCAGGTGAACTTCATGGGTCGATCCTCCCTCGCCGCCTCTGTCGTGCGGTCAGGTAAACGACGATAACCGAAGTTGCCCCGGCGCCAAGCGGCTTGCGCGGGCGCACCCATCGACCGCGGCGCGTCCGGGACCCGGCGGCGCGTCGGCGAAGACGCGTTGCGCCTGGGCCGCAAGGCGTCCGATCTAGACCGCTAGGGCCGGGCCGCGGTGATGGTCGGACCCGGGCAGGCCCGGCCGATATGGGCCTCGCGCTCCAGCACCGGCCGCACGACGCCGGTCCACAGTCCGTAGCCGTCCGGGGTCATGTGCAGGCCGTCGGCGACGAAGATGTCCTTGGGCGCGCCCTGCTCAAGCATGGTCGGGACCACGTCCACATAGTCGAGATCGGGCCGCTGGTCGGCCAGGGCCTTGATGCGGGCGTTGACCTCGGCCTGCTGGGCGATCTGGTTCAGGCGCTGCCTGGAGGGCTTCAGCGAGATGAAATAGACCTGGGTGTCGCCCAGCTTCTCGGTCTTGAGATCCAGGAAACGCTGGAAGTCCGCCACCACCGCGTCGACGCCCTCCCCCGCCCACAGGTCGTTCTCGCCCGCATAGAAGAAGATGGCGCGGGGCCGGTAGGGGGCGACCACCTGGTCGAAATAGTAGTCGACGTCGGCGATCCGCGAGCCGCCGAAGCCCCGGTTGACCACCGGCCAGGGGGCCATGTCCGTCTCCAGCGACCGCCAGAAGCGGATGGAGGACGAACCCACGAACAGGAAATTGCAGGCCGGCGGCGGGGCCGTGGCGTCGAGTTCGGCGAAGTGCGCGATTTCCGGGGCGAAGCGCAGGGGCGAGGCCGCGTCGGCCGGAACCGCCGGCGCGGCCTCGGGCGCTGCGGCGGGCGGAGGCGGCGGCGCGGGCTCCTGGGCCCTGGCGCTCCGCAGCGGAACGAGGGCCGCGGACACCGCCGCCACCGCGGCCGCCAGACTCTTCAACATGCCGATCGGTCCCTACTCGAAGTCCGCGCCAGTTTAGCGCGACCCAGCGGATACACGAAGCCTGGACAGCGCCCGACCGGCGCCCTTGCGCCGCGGCGATCGGGCGGCCGCATGATCCATCCGGACCATGCCGCCGAACCCTAGCTGATGTCCGCCACCGTGGCGCCCAGCGCCGCGACCAGGTCGCCCGGGGCGAGCTCGGCCTGCAGTCCGCGCTGGCCCGCATTGACGAAGACCTGGCCGTGGGCGAGCGCCGCCGCGTCGACCACCACCGGCGAGCGCTTCTTCTGACCGAACGGACTGACCCCACCCACCTTGTAGCCGGTGATCCGCTCCGCATCGGCGGGCTTCATCATCTGGGCGCTCTTGCCGCCGACGGCCGCGGCGAGCCGTTTCATCGCCACCTCGCGATCGGAGGCGAGGACCGCGCAGACCGGCCGGCCGTCCACCTGCGTCATCAGGGTCTTCAGCACCCGTTCCGGCGAAGCGCCCAGCGCCTCCGCCGCCTGCAGGCCCACTCGCGGAGCCTCCGGGTCGTAGTCGTAGACGTGGAGCTGGTGGGCGAGCCCGGCCGCCTTCAGGGCGAGGGTCGCAGGTGTGGTCCTGGCCATGGCGCCACTCTAGCCAGATTTCGCCGTCCGGCGGACTCGACGCCGCAGGGACGGGATGCGAGACGGAGGCCATGAGCACCTCCCCTGCTTTGGCCGCCGCGGCCGCGACGCGACATGGCGACGTCTGGCCTGACACCTTCCAGGCCCGGTTGCAGGTGCTGACCCAGCTTCAGCAGCTGAACGCGGACCTGCTCGCCCGCCACAGCGCGACGGCGACCCTGCAGCACTGGTGCGAGGTTCACGGCGTGGCCGCGGGCTTCAGGATCGCGGCCCGGCGGGTCGCGGACCAGGATCACGCCGCGGGTCCGGCCGAGCGGGAAGCGCTGGGAGTGGGTCCGGATGCGCCGCTGCGCTTTCGCCGCGTGCGCCTGGTGTGCGGCGACCGCGTTCTGTCCGTGGCCGACAACTGGTACAGGCCCGACCGGCTGTCCGCCGAGATGAACCGCGCCCTGGACGACACGGAGACCCCGTTCGGCGAGGTGGCGCGGTCGCTGGACTATCGCCGCCGCACCCTGTCGGCGGAGCTCCTGTTCCGCCCCCTGCCCACGGACTGGGAGACGGCGCCCCGGCCTGCGGAGGTCGCGGGCGCGCGCCTGGAGATCCCGGAGAACGTGATGCGCCATCGCGCCGTGCTGTCGACGCCGGACGGGGCGGCCATCAGCCTGGTGACGGAGACCTATACCGACCAGGTCCTGTTCCGGCCGACCGGGGTCTGACGGCGGCGGCCTGCACGGCGGCCCGCCGCTGGCCGGCCCGTCGATCAGGCGTGCTCGGCCATCTCGCGGGCGGCCACCAGGGTCAGGTCCGGCATATGGGCGTGGCCGGGTTCGTCCTCGTGGGCCGGATTGAAGCTGACCGTGATCGGGGTGAAGGGCCGGCGCAGGGGCCGCAGGCGGCGCACCGTCGCGGCGGGCGCGCCCAGCTCTTCGGGGGTCAGCAGGAAGCCGACCTTGCGCACCTTGTCGCCCACGTCCGACCGCGAGGTCAGGATCGAGAGGGCGGGCGCGAACAGCAGCGGCGCCACGATCGGGGTGAACACCAGGGCCAGGTCCGGCCGCGCCAGCAGGGCGGCGGCGAACACCATGCCCGCGCGCAGCTCCCAGGCGTGGAAGCTGCAGGCCTCGGCCCAGCTCAGCTTGCCGGCCTCGCGCTGCTGGGTGTGCCACCCGGCGTCCTTGCCCGAGAAGATCTGGATCAGCATCCGGGTGTGGCTGACCATCATGATCGGGGCCATGACCATGGACATGACCATTTCAAGGGCCGCGCCCTTGAGGATCGAATCGGTTCCGCCGAACGCCCGCCGTTCGTCCGGACGGGACAGGACCAGCAGGCTGCCCAACACCTTCGGACCGAACAGCAGCAGCCAGGTCAGGCAGGTCATCCAGATCAGGGCGAAACCGTCATGGCGCGGCAGGACGATGGTCCGCCAGCCGTGCAGGGTGGCGATCTCTTCCAGCTTGGGCGCGGTCTGGAACTGGATGACCAGGCCGGTCAGCAGCGACAGGAACCACAGGGGCGAGGCCCAGTAGGCCATCACGCCGATCACCATCTGCACGCGGCTCATCCAGTGCAGTCCGGGCGCGGCCAGCAGCTGGATGTGCTGCATGTTGCCCTGGCACCAGCGGCGGTCGCGGCTCATGAAGGCCTGCACGGACGGCGGGCTCTCCTCGAAGCTGCCGCCCAGCGCGGCGGTCAGGTGCACGCCCCAGCCGCCCCGGCGCAGCATCGAGGCCTCGACCATGTCGTGGCTCATCACGTGCCCGCCGAAAGGCTTGCGCCCCGGCAGGATCGGCAGGCCGCAGCATTCCGCGAAGGCCCGGGTGCGGACGATGGCGTTGTGGCCCCAGTAGGTGGCCTCCGCGCCCGACCACCAGGCCAGGCCCGCGGCGGCGACCCGGCCGTACAGGCGCACGCCGAACTGCTGGGTGCGCTGATAAAGGGTGCGGCCGTGGACGATGGCCGGGGTGGTCTGGATCAGGCCGATGTCCGGCTTGCGCTCCATGGCGTCGACCAGGTGCAGGATGGTCTCGCCGGACATCACGCTGTCGGCGTCCAGGATCAGCATGTGGGCGTAGGCGGCGCCGAAGTTCTGCACCCACTCGGCGATATTGCCGGCCTTGCGCTCGGTGTTCGCCAGGCGACGGCGGTAATAGGCGCGGGCGTGGGACGTCAGGCGGAAGCTCTGGAACGTCGACCACTCGTCGTCGGCCACCGACGCCTTGGTGGTGTCCGACAGCACGAAGATGTCGAAGGCGCCCGACGCGCCAAGCTCGGCCAGCGAGCGCTCGATCTTGGTCAGGCGGCCGAAGGCGGCTTCCGCGTCCTCGTTGTAGAGCGGCATCAGCAGCGCAGTCCTGACCTGCGGGCGGCGCACGGTGGGGCGGAACTGCAGCTCGTCCGTCCCGTCGCGGGCCTGCAGCAGCAGGAAGCCCGCCACGGCGGAGCAGAACCAGCAGGAAATCGGGAAGATCAGGGCGCCGAACAGGGTGAGCGCCAGCACTTCCAGGCCGCTGAAGCCGTCCTCGGCATAGATCTTGGCCGGGGTCAGGAAGGCCAGGAACGACAGCACCAGGGCGGCCGAGAACAGGGCGGTCCGGCGCAGGCCGATGTTGGCGGGGTTGGTGGAGGGGCGCGCCTCGGACGCGGGCGCGTCGATCGCCTGGCGCGGCATGGCCAGGGGCGCCGCGGCCGGCAGCCAGACACGGTCCTGGGAACGCGGCGTCGAATAGCCGTCGTCCTCGATCCGCCGCGCCAGATTGCTCATGCCTTCCATCGGAACCGCCATGCTTCTGAAAGGTCGCCGGGCCGGCCGGCGAGGCGTGGTGCGACCGGCATCGGACCCGGGACCGGCGCCGCGCGGGTCGTCGCGGGCGCAACCCTGCCCACAGCCCAGCCCGTCCGTTCGTCACGCCGCGAAATGGCCAAGGTCTTCAAACGCCCGCTGGAGTGTCAAACCAAGGCCCGCGACGCGTGTCCGCGCCGGCGTGCCTGCAGCCTGAGCCTCAATCACAACTACGTTATGCTGCAATGCGATGGCTTCAAGCAAGCCTTCTCTTGAAACCACGAAAACCTAAAGAAAAGCAGTGCGGCGACGACCATTTGCGCAGGAACGCGGAAAGGCGCCCAAGGAGGACGCGGACCACTGAAATTGATCACAAATTCGAGAGCCTGGCGTGGACGGGGCCGCGGATCGGCCGGAAACTCCGCGGCCGCGCCCAGGACGATTCGTCGCGCAGATCGCGACCTAGGCGAGTCCGTTCGACCTGATCATCGCCATCAGGCGGCGCTCCAGGGCGAAGGCCGCGACCGTGATCCAGCCCACCAGGACGATGGCGAAGGCCCGCTCCCACCAGCCGACGTTGGCGTCGTTGACCAGGCCCTTGAAGACCAGGTGCTTGGTCAGGATCGTGAGCACGGCCATCACCACGAAGACCGCCACGAGGAAGCGCCGCAGGTTCGCCGCGCCCTCCACCCGGGCCAGGCCCCACAGCAGGAGCAGCGGCGCCAGCTGGATGCCCAGGCCCAGATTGATCGCCAGGTGGCGCGGGTCCGGCCAGGGGTAATAGCTGCCCAGGATCATGCCCACCCCGGCCAGGACGAAGGACAGGGTGGTCAGGGCCGCGGCGATGCGCCCGCCGCCCAGGGCGATGACGGACAGGCCGAAGCCCACCCCGGCGGCCAGGGCGCCGACGCCGGTCAGCAGGATGGCGACATTGAAGAGTTCCGGATGCGGCGCCTTCGGCCCGCCCAGGTCGCTGATGTACTGGGTGGCGTTGTTGAAGCCCGGATAGATCATCGCCGCGGTCAGGACCGCCGCGAAGGCCAGCACCGGCGCGGCCATTCCGATCACCAGCAGGGCGCGACGACGGCGGAACACCG